>JAZOWR010000106.1:0-1689 GCA_045659345.1 Ructibacterium sp. | reverse complement strand
TCCGGTAATCTCGCAGCCACCTATACCTATGATGCCTGGGGCAATATTGTCAATACAGGTTATTGGGATTGTATTGCCTCTGCCAACCCCCTGCGGTATCGGGGCT
The DNA here is from genome assembly GCA_045659345.1 of Ructibacterium sp. Taxonomy (GTDB): domain Bacteria; phylum Bacillota; class Clostridia; order Monoglobales; family Monoglobaceae; genus Ructibacterium. The sequence goes on along the minus strand of JAZOWR010000106.1, from coordinate 1,583 downwards.
ATGTCTATGACACTGAGACCGGGTTCTACTACCTCCAATCCCGCTACTACGACCCCGCAAAGGGTAGATTCATTAGCCCGGACTCCTATATATCCACCGGACAAGGCATTCTTGGAAACAATATGTTTGCCTACTGCCGGAATAATCCGGTATGCAGAAAGGATGTTTCGGGGACCACTGATGAAGCTCTTTTAGATGACGGGACAGATCTTCTAGATGAAGAAAAAACCTTTAATGGCGGAAAAATAAGCAATGGCAATTCAGGTAGAGGAATTAATTCCCCGCCGGTGGGTTATAATAATCATACGAACCCTAAGGTATTATCGAACCAATCAAAACCTCCGAGATTCACACCGGATCAACAAGCGGTGCTTGATTTAGCAAAGGAACATAAAAATGGAGTTACAATGTCTGAGGCAAGAATCCTTGTTGATTATGCCAACGAATATGGAATATCTAATCATGAGCCGATGATGCATATAACTCGCTCTGGGATTTGGAGCTATACTCTGCACATAAATATTAGAAATATCCATATCCCAGTGTGCATATAGCGGAGGAAGGGCATGAAAAAAGTTTATGTAGTTTTTGATGATGAATTTGACGATGTTGACATTTTACTCGTTCCCGACAATATTGCAGACAATATAGAGCGTGTAGTATGGGAATTTAACCAATGGTTGAGAATCCCAGAAAATCGCAGCAGATTCGTAGTAAAGGGTGTTAACGGATATGGAATTATAAGCATTAACACCGAGGAGTTTCTATGGTGGTTAAATCATGTGAGAATAGATACCACACAAAAAGCTGCGATATTAACCCAACATACTAAATTGGTTTCAGATTATCCAAGAGCTGAGTTCTAAAAATCAGGGGACAAGAGGGACATAGCACAGGGGACTGTTCTGCGTCCTGACGGCGATTAACGAGCTAACTTAACCTGGCGGGGGCTGCGTCTGCAGCTCTCGCCACAGGGCGATGCCATTCGACCAAAACCCTTGTCATTCTGAGCCTGCGTTAGCAGGCGTGAGAATCCGTCCATTCAAAGTCGCTTAGAAACACGGCCATCAGCTGAAATATCTCTACGAGTTTATTGCTGAGACATTCTTCTACGAGTATTATTTCTCCTATGATGCCAACGGTATGCGTACCAAGATGGTGGTGCAGACCACCGATATGGATTCCGATAAGTACTGGTCTGATACCTATGAGTACACCTATAACGGCTCTCAGCTGACCCGAATGACTTACAACGGCGCGGCCGGTTGGTGGACCATGGATTTCTTCTACGATGCTGACGGAACGCCCATATATGTAAACTTTGAGCATGTGGCGCACGAGGTGGACACTATGTGGGGCGGATACCTGGGTGAAGAAACAGCCCATGACTGCTGCATTGGCACTTATTATTTTGTTACCAATCTGCAGGGTGATGTAATTGCGCTCCTAGATATGTTCGGTAATTTGGTTGGCACCTATACCTACGATGCTTGGGGTAGAATACTCTCCACCACCGGAACGGCATGTATCATGCGGCACAACCCCCTGCGTTACCGGGGCTATGTCTATGATACCGAGACTGG
>JAZOWR010000105.1:0-1810 GCA_045659345.1 Ructibacterium sp. | reverse complement strand
CGGAAAATCCGTTATCTGGGACTTAGTATGAGTATGACTTGAAGCAGCCTTGCCTGCCAAAGCGGTGTTTATCACCTTGTTCTGAACAGCATTGGTACTCGTTGAACTTAATGCTGAATCAATAGTCGGTTTATTAGAAAGGTCATTATAAGATCCGGAAGTCGCAACGGTCGCTAATCCGGAAACTTCTGATGCAGCGTGAGTATGACTTGATGGCGCTTTACCGTTTAACTGAGTCTGAATAGCGGAAGTAACGCCTGAAACGTATCCAAGTTCAGTTGAAGTAACAGAAGAAGTCGTTATCTTTTTATTTCCGTCTGTGATCAAGGCACGAGAAGCAGTTCCTAAAGTACCGTCATTAGCGATGTTGCCGTGAGAGTGAGACGCCGGCGTATAAGAACTTGGTTTGTCTGTAACGCCTGACCAAGGCACTGATGTAGCGGCTCCCGCTGTGTACTCAGTATAACCGTCTGCTGAACTCAGCTTGGTTTCGTCAGTTACGATATACATCACACCAGTGTCTAACTGTTTGACGGTATCCCCTAACTGAACATCAGAAGTCGTTAAGGCAAATCTCGCAGTCTGGTCGGCAACGGTTACAAGTCTCTCCAAAGCCCCTTTTGGAAGTCTGGCGATGTCAATAGTTCCGGTCAGTTTAGAACTGTCTAAGTTTGATGCAGATGTCAGATACCCGGAATCGTTTGTAAGTTCAGAAACCTTAGTCGGTACTGTTATGTTAGCTGTTACATTACTGGACGCATTAGCCGTGAATGTCTTTACAGTTGTCCCGTTTTTCTGAATAGTCAAAGTCGCATCATTGGCAGTCGGAATCGTGGGTTTGTTGGAGAGATCAGAGTAATCTCCGGAAGTGGCTACTGTACTTAAACCGGAAACCTCCGATGCAATATGAGTATGTGTCCCTGCTGCCTTTGAATCCCAGCTTGCTTTGTCTGCTGCGGTAACATGAATATCCGTATCCGACAGGTGCGAGTCGTAATCCTGTACTTTAGAATTTGTAATGCCTGAATTAACGGCATTTGTCTGGGCTGTGCTCAGTGTCGCCTGTTTACTGTTTATAGCGGCTGTGACAACCTTGTTTTGCACCGCCTGTTCGGATACCAAAGACAGTTCATCGTCATAAGTGCCCTGCGCTGTAATATATCCGGAATCGTTCTGCAATTCCGATGTTTTGGTTGGGATTATACCCTTTAATTTATTAAGAAAGTTTTGCAGTCCTGCATAATCAAGAAGTTTCTTTGACATATTATATTATTCCCCCGTTTGCTGTATTTATATTCCGGGAAAAATAGACTCTAGTTTCCTTTTGTAAACTAACTTTCCAAAATGAAACATAGGGATTCGCATTTTTCAAGGCAAAATTATAAATAAATGTAAAAAGGAGATTAAAAATGGCACTTAAAGATTATCTGAAACAGAACGGTTTCGGTTCTGTAGTTCCTCAGCCTTTAACCTTCAAGTTAGAAGCTGATACTAACGTTCTTTTCCCTTATGCAAAGATCGAAGCCCTTAATGACAATAAGCCTGTTATCGTATTTACTGAGGAATCCGATGACAATACTGTAGCTGTTACTAAGGACTATGCTTTCGTTTCCTATGCAAGAGTATGGAACGCAACAAATAACGCTTATGACCTGACTAATCAGACTATTAACTTCTCTGATACTTCCGAAGCCGGCGAGGTTTCCGTAACTGAGACTCTGCTTCTCGAAGATGCCGAAGCTGATGGCATCGACACCGCCGGTGAAGCCGGCCCTACAATGCAGGTAACCCATAACAAGGCAGGATGGGA
>JAZOWR010000104.1:0-1886 GCA_045659345.1 Ructibacterium sp. | reverse complement strand
CCCAACCCCCCCAAGAACCCCCCCACCTACACCCCTAATATTAAAGACCAGAACCCGCCGCGCCACCCGCGCTAGATTTTTTACAAAGAGGATAGGGGACGGTTCTCCGTCCTCTTTTCTCTTTGCTTTTTTTTGCTGAGGAGGAGGGAGAACCGTCCCCTATCCTCTTTTTTTGTTTTGAGGAGGAGGGAGAACCGTCCCCTATCCTCTTTGGGGGTTGACAGGGGAATTTTGGTATGGTATAGTAGGATTGAGGTGATAGTTATGCCAAGACAAGCACGGAAGAAAAGCGAAAGCGGAATTTATCATGTGATGCTCCGGGGGATTAACCGGCAGCCGATTTTTCAGGATGATGAGGACAACAGGAAGTTTTTGGATGTTCTAAGACACTACAAGACGGTCAGCGGGTATGAGTTGTATGCGTACTGTCTGATGGGAAATCACATTCATCTTCTTATTAAAGAAGGAACCGAGGAGCTGTCCCAGGTTTTTAAGCGAATTGCCGGGAAATATGTCTATTGGTACAACTGCAAATATCAGCGGGTAGGGCATCTGTTTCAGGACCGATTCAAGAGCGAACCGGTTGAGGATGACAGATACTTTTTAACGGTACTGCGATACATTCACCTAAATCCGGTCAAGGCAAATCTGGTAGCCCGCCCCGAGGCGTGGCGGTTTAGCAGTTTTGAGGAATACATGGGAACACCAGATCTAACAGACACACAGCGGGCACTGGAGATAATGGATATTCGGAGTCTGGCGGCCTTCCATCGGGAAGATAATCAGGATTCCTGTCTGGATGTGCCAAAGGAAACGATTCGTATTACGGATGAAGAGGCCGAACGGATTGTAAGACGCGTGTTGGGGGTCGGTTCTCTGGAAGAGTTTAAGGCGCTCACGCAGGAGAGAAAACGGGCGCTGCTGCGCCAATGCAAGGAGCGGGCGCTATCTGTCAGACAATTGGTGTTGCTGACAGGTGCCAGCAAGAAAATGATTGCGCAGATACAAGAAGAGGACTTGGCGGAGCGGAGGACGGAGAACCGTCCCCCCTCCTCCTCTGTGGCATCGCCTAAGAAGGTGGACATTACGATATTATAAAAGGACAGCACTCTCGCAATGCGGGGGTGCTGTTTTATAAGTTTTGCTTGCAATTTATGGATAAAGGTGATACAATAAACGGATAGGAATTTTGACAAAGGGATGATAGGATGAATCTTAAACAAGTTCAGGAATTGGACCGCAAGTATTATATGAATACCTTTGGGGAGCGGACATCGATTTGTTTTACCGAGGGCAAAGGAATTACCTTAAAGGATACCGAGGGCAAGGAGTATCAGGACTTCTTTGCCGGGATTGCGGTGAATTGTCTGGGTTATGCCCATCCCCGTCTGGTAGAGGAACTCAAAGACCAGGTGGAAAAGCTGACCCATATTTCCAATGTATTTTATACCGAAAACCAAGCGCGACTGGCACAAATGCTGGTAGAAAACAGTTGTGCCGACCGGGTGTTTTTTGCCAATACCGGTGCCGAAGCCAACGAGGGTGCGATTAAACTGGTAAAGAAATATTTTGTGGAGCAGGGCAGACCGGAAAAAAGAGAGATTATTACCTTAAAAAACTCTTTTCATGGCAGAACGCTTGCAACGGTTGCGGCAACCGGACAAGAAAAATACCAGAAACCTTACCTGCCGCTTTTGGAGAAATTTGTCCATGTGGAGGCAAACGACTGTGATGCCCTCCGTGCGGCAGTAAATCCCAACACGGCAGCCATCATGGTAGAGTGGATTCAGGGTGAGAGCGGCGTGCTCCCGCTCACTGAGGAATTTGCCATGACCATTCAGGAAATCTGCAAAGCCAACGATATTTTGCTGGTTGCAGACGAGGTC
>JAZOWR010000103.1:0-7093 GCA_045659345.1 Ructibacterium sp. | reverse complement strand
TTGAATGTTTCTGGCTGTACATCATTAATTGGTTTGTATTGTGATAATAATCAGATATCTAGTGTTATACCGAAGTGGTTCTCTCAGCTCGATGACTTTGATTACGATGTTAGGTATAGATATTATAGTGAATACATAGATGGTGAATGGGTAACTAAACACGAAGACCGAGGGATTGGCTGGTGGTATCCAGGAGAACCAGCAAAGGGTAACCATATACCTGACTAATCAAATATATAGAGGGTGCATCATGATGCATCCTCATCTCTTATAGCTATATGCATATCACAATTATCATGCAGCCAAATTCGAATGGTTTCCACCCAAAACTTTCCAAGGGGTTTTTCATTCCACTCGACAAAAGGTGATCTATGCATGTTATTGTCATAACAATCCGATTTGATTCGACTTTTCAGTAAGAATATACATAAGTCACTACATTCCGTTGAAAGCAAATAAAAAAGGAGTCAGTAAAAATACTAACTCCTTGATTCTTAGAAACTTTCAAGTGATTCCGAAGCGATTCGAACGCTTGACCCACGCCTTAGAAGGAGTAAGAATAAAAATATTTTACTCTTTTAGCATCCAAATCGTAAAGAATCCTATATTTTTTCAATCGGTCAAACTTTTATCAAGTGCTAGACTGACCAGACAATTATACAATAAATTCTTTTCTGTCCGCAAAGATACGCAAATTTGCGTTATGAAAATGGGAATATTAACAATCGGGGCAAAATTTAACCTTTCAAGTCGATAACATTCCCATTTTGATAAGTTCGTTTTAAAGCATTTCTTCCAGTTCTAACGCTATCAGATGTTCTTTCTTCAATCGTTTTTCCGTATTGGCCTTGAATTTGGCTGCACGCTCTTTGAGTTTAGCAAGTCTTTCTTCTTTGCTCGGTAAGCCTTTTTTCTCGCACAACTTGCATACTGATGAAGTCCAGTTGATGCGCTCGGTTCCTCGACACTCTTCACGATTGAGCCGTCTGAAATTGTCTTCGCTCTTGCGCTGACCACAACATGCGCAAATCTTGTATATTCGTTTTTTTTTCATGGCTTAGAAATCTGAATCATTGAACAAATTGCCGTTGACCTCTTTCGGAATCAACGAAGTTACTTCCCAACCTTTCGGCTTGAACTGGCCTTTCAATCCTGCCAAAATGGCGTGAATTGAACATCCAAGGAAATACGCTGCTTTACTCATCGTTTCGAAGCAGATTTCACGATTGCCATTTGTTAGCTTGACCGGGTGTTTGGGTTTGTGTACAATCAAACCGGATGCGTGTGCTAAACTGATGTTAGTACCACGACTTACCCATCTGAGGTTAGAAGCGTTGTTATTTGATTTATTGTTGTCAATGTGGTCGATTGTATCCCATCCGAAAATATTTTTACAAAATGTGACCCCGACAAGGCGATGCACATAGAACGTTTGGCGCATAAAGATTGCGTTCACAAGGCTTACGGTGTGATACCCATCCGGGTTGATATGTTGTTTTACTGGTTTATATCCGTTGATAGTCTTCATTCTGATGTGTCCGGTGTTGCTCACCTCATACATCGGCGTATTATCCTTGTGGTGTGCCAAATGCAAGAGAGGCAACCAGATTTCTTTAAATTCGTGTTCTTGCTTCATAAGATTAATTCAAATTAAGGCCGCTTTGCTGTTTTTTAGCCTCTTAGCGGCGTTTTGTTCTACTTTGTGATTACTTTATTGGTTTTGTTATAAAAACGGCTTAAATCGCTTTATTTCGTTGTTGTCAGGTTCCAAATGTCCCGAATTGCCTTTTCTTGGTCTTTCTTAAAGTGCTCGTGCCAGTTTTTTGCATGAGGTGAACCGTCAAGGATAGGGAACGCTTTGCAGAAGTATTCGAAATTTTCGTGGCATTTCTGATAATGTCCTGCTATCCCGTTTTGAATCGCTCCGACATAATCGGCGGCACGTCTTTCGAGGCTTTCCGCTTGTTGCTTGGCTGCTTCTAACTTGTCATAGGCTGTTTTCCGGTCACGTTGAAATTCTCTCATAGTACAAAATAATTGCTGTGTATTGATTCCATTAGACCCCCATGAGATTTGGCCATACATGCCCGTCTGAACCCGTCTTATGTAGCAGCAAAATTCCGGCAAGGTAAGGAAGTAAAATTCATCGGCTATCAAAGCAGCACATTCCATCAACTGAGTTACTTTTCGTTGTACGTCTGCATCCTTGCTACTTGCTTCGCTGAAATAGAAAAGCCCTTTGAGCTGTTTTTCTACTATCGTTGTGGCAGCTCCCATTCCCCAAATGGCCCGAATGTCTGCAAGGGTTACGCTATTTTCTGCCATTGCTGCAATATCGGTCAAAGCGGTCGGCATCTGGTTAACGGCTGCGGGATTACCCCAAACCTTAATGAAATCCGTTTTGTCTGCACCATTCTTCAACTGCATTTGCTTCGGTGTCAATGTCGCTGGCAGTTGCTTCGTTTGCTCCGTGACCTGGGACGGGCGCAAAACTAATTCTGAAATTTTCACTATTGCCATGTTTTTTTTGTTTTATGGTTGAAATAATTTCGTTATACTTTGAGTTTATCAATGTCGGGGCCATGTGGTCCAATATCCATTTGTCGCTAATGTTGTTCAGTAAGATTCCGAAATTCGTTGCGATGTTTTCCGGCGTGTCGTCCAAACCTTTGTCTTTTGCCGCTTTCTGCAATTTCTTGGATATTGCCTTAATCGCTACACTGTCTTTAGCCTCCCAGTAATATTCTGAACCAAACACAAGGGAATAGAAGTTCATGAAACATTCTTTGAGAGGGTTGAAATATGGGTCCTGGCTTGTTTTCCCTTTTGTTACTTTCTTCTTGGGTTTTTCTTCGGTCGCTTCAACATTTTCCGTTTCGTTCTCTCTTTCGTTAGAAAGAGAATATATATTATTATTATTTATTTCTTTATTTATTATGTTGTTGTTATTTGATTGTTGTTTGATTGTTATTTGTTTGTTATCTGTTTGTTGATTGTTTGTTATTTGTTTGTTAGCGTCCGAATTTTGAGACTGATAACTATCATATTTACAGATGGTTATAACACTATATTTGTTTGTTGTTTTTGTTGTTATTTCTCCGGTCTCTTCCAATCGCTTCAAACATGTTCTAACTTTCATCACAGAAACGCCTATTGCATCGCTAAGAGATTGCAATGAGGTTATAAACTGACCTCGCTCTATTTCAATGCCTTTCCATCGCTTAGCCTCGTAGTTGGCCGACAAAAGGATATGGATAAACAGAGCTACCATGTTAGGTTCTCCGTACCATTCCCAATCAAGAAAACGGCGATGCAAAAAGATAAAACCCTGATTATCCATATTTCACCCCCTTTCTAAAATTCCACGGTCAGCCCAGTCCGAGCAAATTCAAATGACCTATTCGGAAACTCATCACGGAGCAACTTCAAGGCTTCTTCCTGATTGATGTTGTGAGCACTTGGATGAATCAGTAAGAAACGCTGACACTTAGCACGCTGAACGGCTAAACTCGCTCTCTGGACTGAGCAATGCGAACGGCGTACACGCTCTTTCAAATCAGCCGGATAGTTACCAGTGTCAAGGATATGGGCATTGTGGTTTACTTCAATCATAGCCAAAGAAAGCGGTTCCGGCAATGCGTCAATAATGCGGCTGTAGTTGTAGCAATCGGTCGCAAAAAAGACTATCTTACCATCCACATTTGAGCGGATGAAGAAAGCAAAACATTCGATTCCTGGGTCGTGTTCCACGGCCAAAGGGATGCAACTCCATTCGTATGAATTGCCTAAATTAATCTGTTGTGCATGTGTGAAATTATCTGGTCCAAATACATTGATTCCGTATTGCTTTATCTTGCTTTGGTCGCCTGCATGGTCTTGGTGGTAGTGACTTACAATAACCCCACCAATTCGCTTAATATCTGGAATTGCAACCAGTGCCGATTGAAAAGTGCCGTGCCCACATTCCACAATCAAACTATTTTGTTGGCTATCGCTAATCACATAGCAATTTCCTGAACTTCCTGACATGATAGTAGTTATACGCATGATATTCTATGTTTGTGGGGATGCTGTCACCATCCCCGGTTAAACTTTAGTTGAAGATGTCTTCTGGTCTCTGATTTGCCGCTTTTTCTCCCATTTCCTGCGGTTTCGGAGCGGCTGCGGTAGTTGGTGCGGTTTGATGTGTTCCGGCTTGCATAGCGGGCTTGAATTGCACGGTTACATCTTCGGCCACTGCATCAACTACGGTGCGAGATTCGTCCGGTTGCAATTCACTGCAATCGCCCATGTCAATACCAGTAACGTAAGTATAAAGCGACTTCACAGCACGTGCCCACGCTTTCCCTGCGTTCTGTTCATCTGTTGTATATGCGCCTTTCGGGAGGGTGAAATTAGCTGTGTACGCAATGCGTTCGCCTCTGTATTCGGCGTTGATTTTAACGCTGAACTTCTGAGAATTGCCGTTTGTTACTGGCTCAGCAACTTCGAGGACGAACTTACAACCCAACTTCTTCAAGAGGTATGCGTAACCTTCACGGGTAATGTAGCACGAACCCGCAATAATGTTGAAGTGATTACCAGTAGCAAGGACACCTTTTGTCAAGGCTTCGATTACACACGAACGAACTTCATCCAATGTGTAAGGGATTGGGTTCGGGTTCTTTCTGGTCGGCTTGCGGTCGGTCAAGAATCCGGCCTTAGTGTTGCACAACGGCATAATTACAGCGTTCATCACATCGTTGGTCAAGGCTTCACGGATTGCGGCCACTGCACTTGCGGCGTAGAACATGGTAGAGGCATTGTTTGCCAACTGCAAGACATTGATGTCAGTTGATGCACTTTCAATCAAACTGAACTGAGAAGCGAACTTCTGAATTAAAGAATTTTGTTGCATAGTATGTTTGCCACCATTAACCGGGTGGCACACGGCTTAAAAGGTTAGTATTAAATTTCTTCGATTGTCAATTCACAACGGGCAACACGTGCGGCGATTACTTGATGCTCGCTCTTAAGTTTTTCAGTGCTGTCAATTGCCTCCGTGTTATCCATTAGGATAGGAGCAATTACGCCAAAGTGAACCGATAGAACACGCTCTACAAAGAGTTTCCAGAAGATTGCACTTTCCGCCGTAGAAAGGTTTGTACTACCGTCTTTCATAGCTTGAAACACTGGATTTCCTTTATCGTTCCCCATGTTAATTTCATAAAGACGAACTTCGTAACCAGTATTAGAAAAGACCGCATTCGCCTGAGCCGTCACGCTATCAGCATAGGACTTATAGAAGTCTTTAAGCATAGCAATGTTTTTCTGATGCTGCAATTGGCTGATGGTTAGTTGCTGTTGTTCGTCTTGTAACTGCTTGATTCTGTCTTCAATCTTTTCATTTTGGGCTTGTGCTGTGGCTACCGACTTCGCTTTGAAAAGCTTTTCATTTAACTGGGTCATTTCGTCCACCAACTCAGTTGGCTTGTGTGCAAGTGTAAGGGTGTTTCCCTTAATGATTTCGGATGCTTTCGCTTCGAGTTCATCCGCTTTTTTGTTCAATGCAACGCTTTCCGGTGTTGATTCGATTACCTTTCTTTCCGGCACTCGTGGTGCGTCACTCATAGCGTTGATGCGTGTTTCTACTTCGTGTTCCTTAGATTCCAGAGCATCAATCTTTTCGTTAATTGCTTCTACTTCTTTCTGCAATTGGTCACGCCGTACCACTTCATTGCGTCCTTTCTTCTTTGTTCTGTCGAGTTCCTGCGTGTTGGCAGATATAGCGGCTTCCATTCCCTTAGCTTGGAGGTCTGCACACCACTTACCGCACAAAGTACAATTTCCGTCCGCTTGTGGAACACGGGAACCAATCTCACGGCATTCGTTCGCTATAATCTGAATTTGTGCAACCGATTCCGCTAATTGTCTTTCCTTGTCTGCTTGTTCGTGTCTTGCTTGGTTCATTTCAGCCTTAATCTGGTCGAATTGACGGGTTAACTTGGCCTTTTCTTGATTCCATGTTTGCAAAGCGATTTCAGCATCAAAAACCGCTTGATTCGCTTGCTTGTTAGCTTCTGCGACTTTCAAAGTGGCTTCATTTCTCAACTTCTGTGCTTGGCATCTGAGGTCCTGAGCCTCGCACGCAATACGATTGTAAGCGTCTGAACGGCTTGCATTTTCTGTGTCAATATTTTTTAGAGTGATACGAATTTCTTCCAGTCTTTCGTGTATTCCGGTTGTGTCGATTGATTCAACTGGAGTGAGCAATGCAGACAATTCGGATATCTTGCCCGGCATTTCGTTGATGCGCTTACCCAATTGCTTGATAGTCTCAGATTCTCGTTTTTCCCATGTGTCGAAGTCGGTATCTACCATTTTCGTGAGTTCAGGAAAATGCTCATCCATGTATTGTTTTTCTGTCGGCGCACCACATACGGAGAGCAAATAAGAACGGGCATTTTTCAAGAACGGGACTTGTGCCGGATTCAACAACGCACGCCATTCGTTTGTGTTAAATAACTGGTTTATGAAAGTCGAGTAAGCGGATGCCTTAACTATTTCGTCATTGATTCGATATTCTGAACTGCTTGAAGTTATTTTCTTGCGCTCGTTCAAAGTCGGAATCAATGTACGCTGCAAGGTGATTCCCTTTTCTTGGCCGGATTCGCTAACAGACAACACGAGTTTAACCGTTGCATTGGTCTTGGTCTGTTGGTTGATGATTTTTTCAGCCTCGTAGGAAACACCGAAGCAGAATTGAACCGCTTCGAGAATTGAACTCTTACCGCTACCATTGAAGCCCTGGCATGATATACCGCTTTGCGGCAATTCAATTGCACGGCTATTGGTTGCCTTAAAGTTCTGCAACTCAATTGATTTGATTACAATTTTTTTCATATAAATATTGTTGATGTTAATACTATTTCTTTTCCTATCCGGGTGCAAATTAAACGGGACACGATGCGACTTTCTTGTCTTCTCGAAAAATTTACAACCCGGATTTTTGTGTTTTAAAACACATTGTTAGCGGCTTAATGTGCTAACGTAGAATCCTGCGATAATCATGAGAATAAATGCCATAATCTTAAATATTAATAAGGTTTATACT
>JAZOWR010000102.1:0-4483 GCA_045659345.1 Ructibacterium sp. | reverse complement strand
TCTACCGGGCATACATTTGCACAGTTACCGCACTCAATACACTCATCTGCATTGATTTCGTACTTCGCATCGCCCTCAGTGATACAAGATACCGGACATTCACCAGCACATGCACCGCACTTAATGCAATCATCACTAATGATGTAAGCCATTTCTTTTCACCTCTTTAAGTATTGATACAAGTATCATAATATACAAACGGTTAGTTTGTCAAGACTAAATTTACAAAAGCAACAAAATTCATCAATCCTGCAGAAACAATTCTTTGGTATAAGGCAGGCTCAAAATCCAGTCACAATAGGTATGCCATTCCTCCAGTTTATGACTCCGTCTTGCAAAATACATATTAAGCAGGTTCTCATAGTTCATGGTAACGGTACGGGTCTGGTTATAACTGGAGGGCAGAAGCTGAATCATATCATACCAGTCCGCTTTGTTCTTGGTTTCGACAAAGGAAAGGCGTTTTTCCTCCAATATTTGCATAAATCCAAGAAGCGCAGCCCTGCCGCTTTCGCTCAGGTGGTCGTGACTGAAATCATCAATCTCAAAGGGTTTGCTGTGAATCTTGTGCATGGTACTGGTGGAGTTTGCGACCGTGCCTACCTTGTAGGTGTCAAACTCTTTCCACCAATACATGGGAGCGGTGATATCCACCGAAACTAAGATCTGACGGATGAACTTACGATGATCGCTTCCCGCCTTGCAGAGGCGTTTTGCCAGGCTTAAATCATTTTCGCCCAGAATATAATTGCCATCGTTATCATAACTGCTATCCATCCGATCCCAGCTATTTAACGGGTTACGAGCCCCACGGATAGCGCCCTCCATATTCATTACACGGGTGCGTTCCAATCGAATCATCCAACACCCCTCCTAAATATCCAAATTTTGCACAGTCGAGGAATAATCCTCGATAAACTTTCGTCTGGGTTCTACCTTATCGCCCATGAGAATGGTAAAGGTTTCATCTGCCATACGGGCATCCTCCAGGTTCACCTGAAGCATGATACGAGTCTCCGGATTCATAGTGGTTTCCCACAGCTGCTCCGGATTCATCTCACCAAGACCCTTGTATCGCTGAATTGCCGGCGGTTTGCCGTCACTCATCTCAGCCAGAATCTCCTGTAATTCCGCATCGCTATAGGCATAACGGTCGGTCTTGCCACGGCTGATTTTGTAAAGCGGTGGCTGAGCAATATAGACATGTCCATCCTCTATCAACGGACGCATGAACCGGAAAAAGAAGGTCAGCAGCAGCGTTCGGATATGGGCACCGTCCACATCGGCATCCGCCATGATAACAACCTTGCCGTAACGGATTTTGCTGACATCAAAGTCTTCTCCGATACCGGCACCGAGTGCGGTGATTACCGGCATCAGCTTGTCATTGCCATAGACCTTGTCGATTCTGGATTTTTCTACATTGAGCATCTTACCCCAAAGCGGTAAAATTGCCTGGAATCGGCGGTCTCTGCCCTGCTTGGCGCTGCCGCCTGCAGAATCTCCCTCGACAATATAAATCTCTGTATAGGTATTATCTCTGTCAGAACAGTCTGCCAGTTTTCCCGGCAAGGTACTGCTCTCAAGAGCACTCTTTCGTCTGGTATTGTCACGAGCACGCTTTGCCGCCTCTCTTGCACGGGATGCCGTAAGCGCCTTGTTCACTACAATCTTGGCAACGGAAGGATTTTCTTCAAAAAACTCTCCCAACTTTTCGTTGACCATTTTTTCCACCAGAGACCGGATTTCACCGTTCCCCAGCTTAGTCTTGGTCTGGCCTTCAAACTGCGCTTCGGTAACCTTAACACTAATGATACAGGTAAGTCCCTCACGGACATCCTCACCCTTGAGGTTCTCATCCTTCTCTTTGAGAAATCCGTATTTGTGGGCATAATCGTTAACAACCTTAGTAAGCGCCGCCTTAAATCCGGTTTCGTGGGTTCCACCCTCTGTGGTGTTAATGTTGTTGGCAAAACTGATAATATTTTCGCTGTATCCATCGTTATACTGCATGGCAACCTCTGCTTCACAGGTCTCACGCACAGTATTCACATAAATCACATCAGGATGAATCGGCTCTTTGTTCCGGTTCTCGTAGCTAACAAACTCCTTAATACCGCCGTCATAGCGGAGACTGACCTCTTTTTTACCCTCCGGTGCATCATCGCGCTCGTCCCGAAGGATAATATGAATGCCTGCATTCAAAAAGGCTTGCTCTCTCAGACGCAAAAGCAGAGTATCAAAGTTATAAACCAGCTCATCAAAGATCTCACCATCGGGTTTAAAGTGTACTTTGGTTCCGGTCTTATCGGTGTCACCAATCTGCTTTAAGTCCGCACACTTCTTGCCCCGTTCATACCGCTGATAATACACATGTTCACCGTTGGAGATTTCTACCTCTAAGGAGGTAGAAAGGGCGTTTACCACCGACGCTCCCACGCCGTGCAAACCACCGGAAACCTTATATCCGCCTCCGCCAAACTTACCGCCTGCGTGTAGTTTCGTAAACACCAGCTCAACAGCCGGAATCCCCTCCTTGGGATGGATGCCGATGGGAATACCACGCCCGTTATCCGTTACGGTGATAGAGTTGTCCTTCTCAATGGTGACCACAATATCGGTACAGAACCCTGCCAACGCCTCATCAATGGAGTTGTCGACAATTTCATACACCAGATGATGCAGACCCCGTGCAGTGGTAGAGCCGATATACATACCGGGACGCTTGCGCACTGCCTCTAGCCCTTCCAGCACCTGAATCTGGTTCTCATCATATTCTGTTTCTACCGGAACGCTGGTCAAGTGTTCCTCAGTCAAAGAAATTTTTTCTTCTGTCATATGCCTTCACCTTATCCTTTCTGATTTCCGTCACGCATACCGCTGGGTTCTACCTGCCAATGCCCTGGAGGAAATATTGGTGATATAAATTACGGATTGTCCGTTGATTTCACATAATACAAAGGTTCTGGGAATCTCCTCCGATACATTGCGGACAAACCCTTCTTCCTCCACAATCTTGAGAAAATCCCGTGTAGATTTGGAAACAGATGTGCTTTCCAGGTCCAAAATTGCAATAATATTCTTTGTGTTTACCGACACATCCTTGCCAAGATGCAGATACACCACATCATTCCCCCTTTGTATCATTTAGGCGTTATCGTTCCATTTTCAATATAAAACAGCCGTGTTCCACCGTCGACGGCAAAGTCCTCTAAATCCGTACAGGTAATCAAAATCTGAATGTCCCGAATGTGGTTTAAAATAAATCCGCGACGGTTTTTATCAAGTTCGCTCATAATATCATCAAGGAGCAGTACCGGATACTCTCCCGTTTCTTGTCGCATCAGCTCTACCTCAGCGAGCTTTTGAACCAGAACCACCGTTTTTTGCTGTCCTTGGGAGGCGAACACCTTAGCCTCTTTTTCATTAATGTCATAGCCGATATCCTCCCGATGAGGACCGATGACGGATTCCCGTAATTCCAGTTCTCTTGCAACCGCCTCAGTAAGCTTTGTGCTGATTTTTTCTTTGATTTCCTCTCGGGAAAGTCCCCTCGCATCGCCGATACAGGATTGATACTTTACCTTCAAATCCTCTCTGCCGCCAGAGATTTCATGTTGAATTTCTCTCGCCAGTCCGGCAATTTTGTTGATATACTCTGCTCGGCAGGCAATCACCTCTGCCGAAACCGATGCCAGCTTTTCATTTAAAATCTCCAGCATTGCCCTGTTGGGGTTTGGCATCTTTAACAGAGCATTTTTGCTCTCTACAATCTTTTTCGCATCCCCCAGCGCCGAAAAATATCTCGGCCGCAACTGGCTAATCAGAATGTCCATATTCTTGCGCCTTCCCTTGGGGCCTTCCTTAACCAACCCCAAATACTCAGGGCCAAAGCAAACAACCCGAAACCGACCTATCAGTTCGCTGTTCTTGCGAACGGGAACCCCATTGACAGTAACAGTCTTGCGTCGATTGGAAAAGAGAGAAATCTCAGCTTTGCTCTCGCGTCGGGCATCTGCAAAGCTCAGGGAAAGGTCTGTCCGCTCCTCGCCATAGCGGATTAGCTCAACATCCTTCCGCGCACGGCTGGGCTTGCCCATGGAAAACAGATATACTGCCTCTAAAATGTTGGTTTTTCCTTGTGCATTGTCTCCATAAATGATGTTGATGCCATCACCAAAAGCAATCTCTTGTTCGGTGTAGTTGCGAAAGTTTTTTAATGCAAGTTCCTTTGCCAGCATCACTCTGTCTTCAGCCGCAGAGGCAATATCAGATACAAATAATCATCCCCATCAGGCGGGAGCACCACCAACGGTGTGGTAGGTGCCTTTAACTGCAGTCGGACCTCTTCTGTGTCAATGACACGGAACGCCTCCAGCAGATATTTATTATAAAATCCAATCTCCAGCGCTTTGTCCTTAATATTCACAGGAATGTTATCGTCCACCGTACCTGCCGGTGTCGTACAGGAGATATTGATATT
>JAZOWR010000101.1:0-2698 GCA_045659345.1 Ructibacterium sp. | reverse complement strand
AGAAATCTCACAAATTCTTGAAATATACCGCAATGTACGCCTTGCCGGTGTTGGCATTGGGATTCTATGTGCTGTGTAAAGTGTTTGTATCCGGAAATGTACTGTCACAGTTGGTAGACTGGGGACTTTCCGGCAGAATTCGATTCAGCGCTTATTCTTTGGATCGGTTTGGTGTTTCTCTCTTCGGACAGAATCTTTCCAATGTCACGGTAAAATGGGACGAGTTTTGGCAATTAAGCGGCATTACCTTTGATAATATCTATACCTATCTTATGGTTACCCAGGCAGTATGGCTGGCGGTAATCGCATTCCTGTTTTATCGGATTGCCGAAAAGGGGACGGTCAAGCAATACATTTTTATTCTTGCCTGGGTTCTTTACGGCGTTGCGGAAATCCATGTTATCAACCCGTTCCTGTTCTTCCCTTTGCTGATTACAACCATTTTGTTTAACAGGGGAGAGGAAGATGAAGAAGAGGACGAAGAAATAGATGGAGAAGTTGAAAATACCCAATAGCGCCAAATCAAAACAAGGACGCGAAAGGTTGAAATACAGCAGGGGATATGCTATACTAACAGCAGTGTAAAAATGCGTGTTTTCTGTACGGAATTTAGGAGTGAGTTTATGGCTAAACAGACAAAAAAGACAACGGACATTGAGGTGGACCTGAAAAGACTGGTAGATGCGGTGGTGAACAAGGCTGCATTGATTGGTGTGGTGGCAGCTCTGTGCGCAATCATTACATTGCTGGGAACGTTGTTCTTGATCCAGCCCAAGTATGAATCCTCTGCGGTGTTCTATGTGAACAATAACGCATTGGAAGTAGGCGGTGCATCTTTGAGCCTGTCCACCGGTGATATCAGCGCGGCAAAGAGCCTGGTGGATTCCTACATTGTTATTTTGAACACCCGATCCACATTGAATGAAGTTATCGACTATTCTGGTGTGGATTACACCTACACAGAATTAAAAGGTATGATTTCTGCGGCGTCGGTGCAGGATACGGAAATTTTTGAGATTGTTGTTACCAGCGAAGATCCTGCCGAGGCAGAAAAAATTGCCAATGCCATTGCATATGTGCTGCCTAAGAGAATTTCCAGTATCATCGAAGGTACTTCAGCAAAAATCGTGGATACTGCAGTAATGGCTACCAAGCCCAGCTCTCCCGGTTACGCCGCTAATACCCTGGTGGGTCTGGTGGTAGGTTTGGTGGCAATGGTTGCGATTGTTGCCCTGCGCGAGATCTTTGATATTACGATACGTACAGAAGAGGACATTGCCCAATGCTGCAGCCATCCTGTGTTGGCCGCTGTTCCGGATATGACTGCACCCAGCAAAGGCGGTTATTACGGTTATGGCGAGAAAAAGCGGGCTGCTGCCAAGCGTGTTGGCAATGCCAATACCCCGGTTTTGGTTGGCAACGGTATCAACTTTGCAGCATCTGAAGCATATAAACTTTTGAGAACAAAGATTCAGTACTCCTTTGCCGGTGACAAAACCTGTCGCGTAATAGGTGTTTCCAGCGCATTGACCGGTGAAGGTAAGAGCTTGACAGCAGTCAACCTGGCCTATACACTGTCCCAGTTAAACAACAAAGTTTTGCTGATCGACTGCGACATGCGCCGTCCGTCCCTGCCTGATAAGCTGCCCATTCAAAAGAAGCCCGGCCTGTCTGGCTTCCTGTCTGGCCAGGCACAGGAGCAGACGATGTTCCAGTTCTGTGGTGTGCCCGGTGATGAGCAGGCATTCCATGTCATTGCTTCCGGTCAGATCCCTCCCAATCCGGTGGAACTGCTTGGCTCTAACCGCATGAGCGCCATGCTTAAGCAGTTGCGGGATATGTACGACTACATCATTTTGGATCTGCCTCCGGTTGGTGAGGTTACTGATGCATTGGCCGTAGTCAAGGAAACGGATGGTGTGCTGTTGGTGGTTCGCCAGAACTACTGTAACCGCATTGCCCTGACAGAAGCGGTCCGTCAGTTTGAGTTTGTGGATTCCAGACTCTTGGGTGTCACCTACAACTGTGCAACAGACAACAGCAATGGCTATGGAAAGAAGTATTACAAGAAGTACTATAGTTATAGTTCTGCACAGAACAAAGCCGGTCGGAAGCCCAAAGCGTAATGATTAAGATTATTGATTTTCACAGCCATGTTCTGCCGGGAATTGATGACGGCAGTTCTTCCGTGGAAGAGACCATTGCAATGCTTCAAATGGAGGTAGAGCAGGGGATTGGGCATATTATTGCTACGCCCCATTTTTATCCCAGCCATACTACGCCGGATGATTTCTTAAAGAGAAGAGAAGAGGCGGAAACAGCTCTGCGAGCAGAAATGGCGAAAAATGCGGTCCTTCCTGCTTTGAGCATGGGCGCAGAGGTATACTATTTTCCTGGAATTTCCGATTCGGATGCTCTACGGGGGTTGACAATTGATAAAAAAGGATGTATAATATTAGAAATGCCGCAGTCTCCTTGGACGGAGTCTATGTATAAGGAGATGGAAGGCATTGTTGTAAAGCAGGGGATCACACCTGTTATCGCTCATATCGATCGGTATATTCGGCCCTTCTGTACCCACGGAATTCCAGAGCGGTTGGCAGAATTACCGGTGTTGGTACAGGCAAATGCGAGTTTCTTTCTTAATGTAAACACAAGGCGACTAGCCTTGCGCCTGCTTCGGGAAGATAAGATCCAT
>JAZOWR010000100.1:0-1975 GCA_045659345.1 Ructibacterium sp. | reverse complement strand
ATATGGCTTTCTTATTTATGCGAGCAAAAATTGTAAAAGCCAGTAGCGGCAGAAGTGCAGTTGCGGCAGCAGCATATCAAGCAGCCCAGAAATTACAAGACGATTCCCTGGGCATGACTTTTCAATATCGGAACAAGGAGGAAGTTGTATTTTCCGAAATCCTACTTCCTACCAATGCCCCTGCTGCCTATGCCGATAGAGAAACGCTATGGAATGCCGTCCAGGAGAAAGAGAACCGAGCGAACAGCCAGGTTGCCCGTGCGTTTATAATTGCAATGCCGAAAGAGTGGACACGGGAAGAATCCATATCCCGTGCCAGGGAGTTTATACAGAAAAATCTTGTAGATGCTGGAATGGTAGCGGATTGGGCTTTTCACATGAAAGACGGCAATCCTCACTTGCATTGCCTTTGTACCATCCGAGGATTTAAGGAAGATGGAACATGGGATGCCAGGGAAAAGAAAGTATATGCCTTGGATGAAAACGGGCAGCGTATTCCAGAAATCGACCCTAAGACGGGAGAACAGAAAATACGCACCCGAAACAGAAACGGCAGCATTGTTACAGAAAAGATATGGAAGCGAAAGACGGTGCAAAGCAACCCTTGGAATAGCCGCCAGTTTTTACATGAGCTGAAACGGTCATGGGTCAGTTATTGTAACAGTTATCTGCAGGGCGAATCCCAGATAGATAACCGTTCGACCCACGAAGAAGAATCCAACCGAGTGCCGTTGCTACATGAGGGACACGAAGCCAGAGCAGCTATGCAGCAAGGCATTATTTACGATGTTATCAAAGAGAACCAGGAACGGCGCAGCATTAACGCTGCCCTTGCCAGGATGGAACAGCTTATCCGTGATGCACGGAAGCTACTGGACGAGCTAAAACAGAAATTTATTAAATGGAGAGAATCACATGGACAAAAGCGAAGCGTTACAGCAGAAGACCTTATTAGAAGAAATGGAGGAATTGCTGCAAGAGTACCAGGAGCTAACAGAGGAAATGCTACTGGAATTGGAGCAGACAGCCCCTATCAACGAATCAAAGAAATAACGGCGCAGCTGGAGCAGCGAACAAAGCAAGTTCGCAATCACAGACCACGCCACTAAATAAGAGGTAATACTATGGAAAACAATTATTTTGAAGAATTTGAAGCAATGGAAGCAGAAAAAGGAATGACTGTTGTTGCTTGCTATCCAGGTAAAACCGCCCAAGTAATCGAAATTGACGGGAGTTTGGAAAGTATGCAGCAGTTTGTTGGAGGTTATTTGCAAGCTGTATATCCTTTCGATGACCCTGTTGCTATTATTTGCAATGAGGAGGGTAAGTTAAATGGACTGCCATTGAACAGAGCGTTATATACCGAAGATGGTGAGATGTTCGACATAACGGCAGGAAATATCATAATTTGTGGACTTGGAGAAGAAGACTTTGCATCCTTACAAGGGGAGCTACTGGAAAAGTACCTGGAAAAATTCAAGCACCCAGAAACCTTTATTAAAATCGGCGGTGATATTCTGGCTATGAAAATTCCAGAGAATCAGAAACAGCAAGAGAAACAGACACACAAGAATCATATACACAAATAAAGAAAGGCGGCACACGATGGTATTCGTATGCCGCCTTTGTGGATTGCATTCCATATCTGTCTTAGAGATAAACACATTTCAAAAAATCCGCAAAACACATTGACAAACTTCTATGTGTCGCATATAATAACGCATAGATAAACATCTATAGGAGGTTACAAATGGACGAGAAAAAAACAGCAATGATTTTCAAAGCATTTTGCGATGAAAACCGCATCCGCATTGTGAAACTCCTACGAACTGGCGAGAAATGCGCTTGCAAGCTGCTTGAAGAAATCAATGTGACACAGCCCACCCTATCCCATCACATGAAAATTCTCTGTGATTCGGGTATCGTAGTTGGTCGCAAAGAGGGTAAGTGGATGCACTACTCTAACTCGGCAGAG
>JAZOWR010000099.1:0-6266 GCA_045659345.1 Ructibacterium sp. | reverse complement strand
AACTCTTCCAGCTTATCCGTATCCAATCCGTCCTCTTGTACCGGTACACCGTAGATTTCGGCGTTGTTACACCTAAATGAGTTAAGACCGCCAATAAAGCTGGGTTCTTCACAAATTACGCCGTCTCCGGGATTGAGCAATGACTTGGCGGCAAGGTCGATACCCTGCTGTCCGCCGCTGACGATAATGGTCTCATCGTCATCTCCCAGAATTCCTTGTTTGCCCAACCGGTCAATCACCCAGTTTCTAAGGGGTGCATATCCCTCGGTTACGCCATACTGCAGCGCAACTTCGCCTTGTTTCTCCAATACATCTGCCGCAATCTTGGCAAGTTCTTGCTTAGGAAACAGATTGGGATCCGGCGCTCCGCCGGCAAACGAAATAACCCCCGGTTTTGCCAGAAGTTTAAAAATCTCACGGATTGCTGAAGCCTCCAGGTGCTTCACTTTATCTGAAAACTTTGACTGCATATTCTGCATACTGCTCTCTCCTTTTCTTTTATGATTCAATCACTGCTATGTAAGGGAGCTGGCGATATGCTTCTCCGCAATCCAGCCCATAACCTACGATAAATTCATCCGGAATCTCAAAACCGGTATAATCCGCCTCAAATTCCACCTGTCGCCGGGAGGGTTTGCTTAGCAATGTACACACCTTGACCGATGCCGGTCTGCGTTCCTTCAAAAGCGGAATCAATTGACTCAGGGTATTTCCGGAATCAATAATATCTTCTGCCAAGAGCACATGTTTACCGGCAATATCTACATCCAAATCCTTCTTAATTTGAATTTTGCCCGAACTCACAGTGCCGTCACCGTAGCTGGATACCTGTATAAAATGCACCTTAACATCTGCATTAAGCTTACGGACCAAATCACTTACAAACACAAAGCAGCCCTTTAAAATACCAACCACCAACAGCTCTCCGTCCGGGTAATCGCGATTGATATATTCTGCCAGCTCTTTGACCTTTTGGCTGATTTCCTCCTCTGTTAACAAGGTTCTTCCGAGTTTATACGGATTCCCCATATCGAATCACCAATCCTCTCTTTGTTTCCTTTTCTCGTTTGTATGGCTCTGCAATGCGATATCCAATCACCGCAATTACCTTGTCTTCATGACACAAAAGGGGAATTTGTCCCCGTTTGGTTACGGGAATCTTAGCGTCAATCAAAAAATCCTTGAGCTTTCGTTCCCTGCCATCCTTATACACCGCAATCCGGTCTCCCCGTTTGCGGGTACGGATGGTCAGCGGCATAGCCGTCACCTTGTCATAATCCAGTACCATCTCATTTTCCTGAAGCTGAACGGGCATTTCTTTAAGCTCTATACAAACGCTGTAGCCGCCAACCTCATATGTTCTGCCCATCTCTACCTCGTAGTGCATTTCATCTGCAAATCCTTTGCCTGCATAGCTTGCCTGTTCTTCTTTCGTTTCAAAGGCAATCCATCCATAGCGCACTACTGCAAGCAAACCGCCCGGCAAACTCACCGATGTGCCGGTCTCCTTTTCCAGCAGGGTATTCACCGACTCCAGATGAGAGCGCTCCAGGCGATACTCTCTTCCCATGGCGTCCTTTGCTGCCAGCAGAATCAGGCGGTTGCGGATACCTTCTTGTACCATAGAAAGTGTTTCTATGTCCAAAACCACCGGTTTTTCTCCCGGCGCAGGACTGTTGATGCGGTGATACAACCGCTCTGCATATCCGGAGAGAAAATCTCCGTCCTCTGCCATATTTTGCGCAACTGTCGCCAGCGCTCCCGTAATGCTGGGATTAAACTCTTCTTTTAAAAGAGGGAGCAACCGATGCCGAATCCGGTTTCTGGTATAGCTTTCATCCTTGTTTGTGCTGTCAGTACAATACTCTAGTTGATTCTCTCTGCAATAGGCTTCAATCTGCGACCGTTCCACATCCAAAAGGGGACGAGCCACACCGTCTTCGCGCAGATAGCGGATTCCGGAAAGTCCATCAATGCCGCATCCGCGAATGATACGCATTAATACTGTTTCTGCCTGATCATCCCGATTGTGCGCAGTTGCAATTTTATTGAATTTTTCGTTAACACACAATTCCCTGAAAAACTGGTATCGCTTTAACCGTCCGACGGTTTCTTCTGAAATCTGCATTTCCTTAGCAAGAGAGGGAATATCCTCATGCTTACTATAATACGGAATTTTCCATGTGCGGCACAGCTTTTTAACAAACACCGCATCCCTATCTGCTTCTTCCCCTCGAATCCCATGGTTTAGATGTGCCACCGCAACGGTAATCTCCAACTCCTTTTTCAGAGCGTTTAGAGCATGAAGCAGGCACACCGAATCCGCACCGCCGGAAACCCCTATCAACACCGAATCTCCGGAGGCGAACAGCTGATGGCTCTGTATGGTTTTTCGCAAGGTGTCAAGCACCGCAAAGCTTTCAGTTTTCATGGTCGCCGCTCCAGTTCGCAAACATGGTATATTCTCCAAGCCATGTCAGGTAATCATATCCAACCTCACCGTTTCTATGCTTGGCAAAGTTGCATTTTGCTTTATTGGGTTCTTCTGCGTCTTCGTGATAATAGCCCTCACGGTGCAGAAACATAACCACATCTGCATCCTGCTCAATTGCACCGGAGTCACGCAAATCACTAAGCACAGGTTCTCTTTTTTCCTTGTCGGATGCACGGCTCAGCTGAGAAAGCGCAATGATTGGAATATTTAAATCATTGGCAAGAATCTTAAGGCTACGGGAAATCTCAGTAATCTCCTGCTGACGATTGGCGCCTTTGCCACTACCGCTGATCAACTGCAGATAGTCAATCACCACCAAATCCAGCCCCTTTTCCAGCATCAGCTTCCGGCATCTGGCACCGATTTCTCCTACCGTGATATTGGAGGTATCATCCACATAGATGCCCGCCTGTCCAAGCACACCGACAGCCTCTGCCATCTTTCCCCACTCATCATCCTTGATATTACCCTTTTTTATCTTTTCGGCACTCATTCGTGCCTCACTGCTGAGCATTCGGTTTGCCACCTGCACGCCCGGCATTTCCAGACTGAAAATTGCTACATTCTTCTTGGCTTTCACCGCAACATTTTGCGCAATATTGAGTGCAAGACTGGATTTACCCATAGCAGGACGCGCCGCCAGAATAATCAATTCTGCCGGATGCAATCCGGAGGTTCGCCTGTCAATGTCAATAAACCCGGTGGGAATCCCGGTAACATCGTTGGCATCTACACCCTCCCTGCGTTGCTTGTCCAACCGATCCAACCTCTCAAGCCCTTCATCCAAATAACCTTGGATATGCACCAATCCCCTGGTGCTGCGTCCCTGAGAAATCTCAATCATGGCTTGCTGCGCTGATGCAAGGATTTCATCTGTTTCAGCATTACCTTGATAGCATTTGCTCCTTAAATCCTCTGCCATTTTAATCATCCGCCGCTGTACCGCCTTGTCACGGACAATTGCAGCATAATACTCCACACTTCCAATAGAGGGCACCAGGTTTGCTACCTCTACCACAAAGGAAATGCCGCCAATCTTCTCCAGGCTGCCACGCAGCGTCAGATGTTCTTTTAGGGTAACCAAATCAACAGGTTTTCCGCTGTTATAAAGTTCAATAATCGCCTCGTACAATTCTCTGTGACGGCTGATATAAAAATCCTCGGCACGAACAATTCCCATGACATCGGGAATGCAATCCCGGTCCAGATAAATTGCACCAAGCACAGACTGTTCCGCCTCATTGCTAAAAGGCATAGACATCTCCCGTTCGGTTACATTCACAGTCTCTTCGTTCATGGTTTTCACCCCGTTTACGCTTCGGTCACCTCTACCTTAAAGGTCCCGACAATTTTGGGATACAGGGTCACCTGTACCTCTTTGATGCCGCAGGTTTTGATTCCGTCCGGCAGGTCTATTTTGCGTTTGTCTACTTCAATATTATGCTGTTCCTTAAGCGCTTGTGCTACATCCTTGGAGGTAATAGAACCAAAAAGTTTTCCCTCTTTTCCTGCCTTTGCTGACAATTTTACAGTAACCTCTTTGAGTCTCTCTGCAATCTTGGTAGCTTTAAGTTCTTCCTGGTTGCGATGGTATTGTTCTGCGCCCTTTTTTCCCTCCAACTCGTTCATCGCCTGCTTGGTTGCCGGCTTTGCTAAACCCTTGGGAAGCAAAAAGTTGTTGGCATAGCCATCACTGACATTGATAAGGTCACCTTTTTTTCCCTGAGACTTTACATCTTGTGTTAAAATTACCTTCATGTTATCATCCTGCCTTTCTGTTTACTTGGGTACCTCATCAAAAAGTACCTCATCAATTGCAGAGCGCAACTGCATCTCTGCAAGTTCCAATCCATTATTCTTTATCTGCGCACCGGCAATGGTGATATGACCACCGCCGCCAAGCTTCTCCAAAATAACCTGTACATTCACCGAATCAAGCGACCGGCCGCTAATCACAATCTTAGAACCCATGGCCGCAAGAACAAACGCTGCCTCAATACCTTTGATATTCAAAAGTTCATCCGCTGCCTGAGCTACCACCAACTGGGTTTCTGTTCCAATATCATCGCAAACTGCAAGGGCAATATTATCCCGATAAATTTTGGCACGGCTGATGATACTGGATTTGAGAATATACATATCCAAATCATTGCGAAACTGCCGCCGGACATTGATTGGGTCTACCCCCATCTTTCTGAGATAAGATGCCGCCTCAAAGGTACGGACGCCGGTTTTAAATGTGAAGCCTTTGGTATCAATATAAATGCCGCTATATAGTGCCTCTGCCTCCAGAACATTCATGGTTCTTCCCTGCACCATATACTGCAAAAGCTCTGTTACCATCTCGCTGGACGAAGATGCATACGGCTCATGATAGCTCAGCACCGTATCCTCAATAAAGTCCTCACCCCGCCGATGATGGTCAATCAGCACTACCTCATCGACATTGCGCAAAAGGTCAGGATATTCTACCATACCCGGGCGATGGGTATCCACCACGATCAGCAAGGTCTTATCATCAAGCATAGAAAGTGCGTTTTCTTCGTTGATAATACGGGTGGCATAATCCTCCTGCCGAAGCAATCCCTCCAGCAGCATGGTTGCGTTGCTGTGATTACGGTCACATGCAATATAGGCGTCAACCCTTCTGCATCGAAGCGCCCACAAAAGCCCTGCCGATGCGCCAACACTGTCGGCATCACCATTGCGATGACCCATAATAATTACCTTAGATGCCTGGTCTGCCAAATCCCGCAGTGCATGGGCAACCACACGGGCCTTGACCTTGGTGCTCTTTTCAATCTCCTGGCTTTTTGCACCATAAAACTGAAAACCGCTTGGGTTCTTTACCACTGCCTGATCGCCGCCGCGTCCCAACGCCACATCCAATGCAGCCAAAGACATCTGCTGATTCTCCAGCACAGTTCCCCTGGTACTTCCAACGCCGATGCTCAAGGTCACCGGAAAACGGTTTCCTTTTTCCACCGCCTTAATTTCTTGGAGAATTGCAAATTTTTCCTGTATCAATCGTGCAAATTTTTCCGTCTCAAACAAAACCAAAAAGCGGTCTCTCTCATATCGGATACTGACTCCCTCGCCACGCTCTACCCACTCATTGAGACAGCGCTCAATTTCGGCAATTAATGCACCGTGATTGATGTTGGGTGTTCCTTTAAATACCTCTTCATAGTTATCTACCATGACAGAACAGACCACTACTTTTTCGTCCGCCAGGCGTTTTTCGTATTCACGAATCTCAGTCATATCGGAAAAATACAACGCAATCATAGATTCCGTTATCTCGTTTTGGGAGGTTTGAACCATCTGCCCGCTGACCAAATAACTTCTGTCTTTATACATATATTCCGTCGAAGAGGGTGCATCGTTTTCTACAAAGCGACTAAACTGCAGCTCCGGAAACAAGTCCTGTAAATATTCTTCATACAGATTCTCTCTGCCCACCATACCTGCAAAACTGCGATTGTACCACTGAATTGCTCCACCGGGAAAAACCACCACCATAGGCGCCGGAAAATTCAGCACTGCCGTTCGTGTTGTGCTTTCCATGCAATAGGCAAGACTTTCCAGTTGATCCGTCAACCTCTTTTGATACCCGGAAGATACTGTTATTCTTTCTATAGCAATGCCCAACGCAAGCAAAATTCCCAACACAGCGGGGACAGAGATCTCGCCGTAGCGCATCCACCCTGATACAAGGGATGTCATACCAAAAACCAAAAAACCTGCTGCAGCAAGAAGACTGTATCGAAAA
>JAZOWR010000098.1:0-6535 GCA_045659345.1 Ructibacterium sp. | reverse complement strand
ACTACATGCAAGCAAATGTCTTGTCCTAGGCTACGGCAGAATTGGTAAACTGCTATCCAAAAGCTTGCATGCTCTGGGGGCAATAACACATGTATCTGCAAGGAAACACAGTGACCTTGCCTGGATTAAGGCACAGGGAATGACGGGTATTAAGAATCAGGATTTAATCCATCTAATAGGAAACTACCAAATCATTTTTAATACCATTCCCGTAATCGTTTTGGACTATCATATGTTATCAAAAATCCCTAACGACTGTCTGATTATCGACCTTGCATCTAAGCCCGGCGGAGTGGATTTTAATACCGCACGGGATCTTGGAAAAAAAGTCATCTGGGCATTATCTCTTCCCGGCAAGGTTGCGCCGCAAACCGCAGGAGATATCATGAAGGACACCATCATCAATATACTGACTGAATTGGGGGTGTAAATGATGCATCGAACCGACACAATAGGTTTTGCTCTAACCGGGTCTTACTGCACTTTTTCTAAAGTAATCCCCCAGATGGAGGTTCTTGTTCATCAAGGATATCGAGTCATTCCTATTATATCGGAACACACTTCACTCACAGATACCCGCTTTGGTACCGCAGAAAAATGGAAAGAACATATCACCGCAATCACAGGAGAAACCATTTTACAGAGCCTGCCCCAGGTAGAACCCATTGGGCCAAAACGGCTTTTGGATTTGTTGGTGATTGCACCCTGCACCGGAAACACTATTGCAA
Source organism: Ructibacterium sp. (assembly GCA_045659345.1). GTDB lineage: Bacteria > Bacillota > Clostridia > Monoglobales > Monoglobaceae > Ructibacterium. The sequence continues at coordinate 5,807 of JAZOWR010000098.1, read as the reverse complement.
AAATGGCAAACGGAATTGCCGATACCTCGGTTACATTAGCAGCTAAATCCCATCTTAGAAACAATCGTCCGGTTGTGGTTGCCATATCCACCAACGATGGTTTGGGCGCTAATGCAAGAAACATCGGAGTTCTTCTAGCGCGCAAACATATCTATATGGTTCCATTTGGTCAGGATGATTGTATCGAAAAAGAAAATTCTTTGGTTGCAAACTTTACCTTACTGCCGGAAACCGTTGCAGCAGCACTGGAAGAAAAGCAACTGCAGCCAGTATTAATTTAATAAAAAAAGTTCCGCTTTAATTTTTTTAAAAAAGCGGAACTTTTTTTTATATCCTCCGTCTAAAGAAACAAATACCAAACTTGGAGGAATGAAAAAATGAAAAATACCAAAAGATTATTTGCAGCACTTACCGTAACAGGAATGCTCTTTAGCGGCGCTGCATTTGCAAATGAGCAAGACATTATGTTGATTCAAGAATCAGAGGCAACAGTTTCCGCTCCGGTTGTAAACGGTGCAACACTTCCGGTTGTAGAAGCAATTGAAGCAGATGGCTTAACAATGATTCCTCTGCGCCTAGTTGCCGAGGGTCTTGGATACACCGTAAACTGGAACGGTGAAAATCAGTCTATTGACCTGATTAAAGGTGCACAGTTTATTACCATGCAGATTGGCAATGATGCGTATGCATTCTCTCGTCAGGCACCCCGCAGCTTAGGTTCTGCTCCTATTCTTTATCAAGACACTACCACCTATGTCCCCATCGACTTTGTAACCGAAATCATTGGCGGCATTTACAACCAAAACGAAGATAAAACCTATGAAATCATTAATCCCGCTGTTGTAACTGTTACCGAGGTTATGGAAGACGGCTCCCTTTTGGTTCAGGATGATTATCTTGGAGAGGTTCTGGTGCATATTGCAGACACCACCGTATTTGCAAACGATGCTGAAATTACCAAAGGTGCTTATCTGGCAGTAGGCTATGATGCAGCAATGACCATGAGCATCCCGCCCCAGACCACTGCTCGCTATATTCGTGTAGAAAACCAGATCGAAGTTGAGCCTGCCGAAGATGTTGCGTTTTCCGGAATTATTACCGAAATTGACGGTGAACTGGTTACGGTTGGCAACTCTACCGAGGAAGGTGCTGTACGCCTGGTTATCACCGAAGACACTGTAATCTTAGGTGCAGATTCTGTATCCGACCTGAAGGTTGGTATGGAGATAAAAGGTGCACACAGCATGGCTGCAACCTTTAGCATCCCTCCGCAGAGCGTTGCTTTCCGTGTAGAAATTGTAAAATAAACAAAATGCATATCAAAAAACCGCTGTAAAGCGGTTTTTTGCTTGACAAACCATGTTCTGTATGCTATCTTTTAATAGAATTGAATATTCACACAAAGTGTCATTGGTACTGTTTGGGTACTGTTGCTGAAAAGGGAACCGGGTGCAAATCCCGGGCGATACCTGTCGCCGTATGTATGAAAGTTTTGATTGTTGTCGGTGAAAGCCGGTCATTGGGAAACTGAGAAGGCAGATAATCAAAATGCGGAGTCATCTCTATATCATATAAGCCGGAAGACCTGCTTTGCTGCTCTGCGTCCCTAGAGCGGTTTCGTCTTTATCGATAGATGATTTGTGGTGTTTCACAGGAATACTCAGCTGTGGCAAATTTTATTTGCCACAGTTTTTATTTTGCAAAAGGGCAAGGGAAAACAGATGCACGAATTTAAAAACTATCATCCGCTGATAAATTTTCTATATTTTGTTGCCGTGATTGGGTTCAGTATGTTTTTGCTGCACCCTGTTTGCCTATGCCTTGCACTGGCTTCTGCCTTAACCTATTCATTGCTGTTAAACGGAAAAAAAGCCGTGAAGCTACAACTGTTTTTTTTGCTTCCAACAGTCCTTTTGACGGGATTTCTCAATCCTGCCTTTAATCATGCCGGAACTACCGTTTTGACCTATCTTCCCAGTGGAAATCCATTAACATTAGAATCCATTCTCTACGGAATTGCTTCGGGAATGATGCTTGTTACTGTTGTGTCCTGGTTCTACTGCTATCAACAGATTATGACGGGCGACAAATTTATCTATTTGTTTGGAAAGGTGATTCCCGGACTCTCTTTGGTTCTTTCCATAACCTTACGGTTTATTCCACGGTTTGTCACACAGTTTCGGGTTGTAGCTGATGCTCGGCGTTGTATGGGAAAAGATTTTTTATCAGGCAAGCTGATTGACCGGCTCAAAAATGCAACAACCATTTTTTCCATTATGATAACTTGGGCATTGGAAAACGGTATTGAAACTGCCGACAGCATGAAAAGCCGCGGCTATGGTTTGCCGGGAAGGACCGCCTTTTCCATCTATTATTTTAGTAAGCGTGACAAATGGACGCTAGGCTTTTTACTTGTGGTGATTGCCTATCTTATTATTGGAATCGTCCAAGGCGCAACCTCTCTTGTTTATTTTCCTTCGATGCGCGCATCGGCAACCACGCCATATACTGTGACTGTTTTTTGGGTATACTTTTTGCTCTGCAGTATGCCTATCTGGTTAGAACTTTGGGAGGTGAAACAATGGAACTCTACCAAATCAACAATTTAACCTTTACCTATCCCGGTGCGAATACGCCGGCACTGTGCGACCTTTCTCTTACGGTAAATTCCGGGGAATTTATTACGATTTGCGGTCAATCCGGGTGTGGAAAATCCACCCTGCTTCGGCATTTAAAAACACCTCTTGCCCCCCATGGTGTGAAGACAGGCAAAATACTTTTTGGCAACACACCCCTTGATAGCTTGGATTTTAAAACCCAGAGCAAGAGCATTGGGTTTGTTTCGCAAAATCCAGAAAATCAGATTGTTACTGATATGGTCTGGCACGAACTTGCATTTGGTCTGGAAAGTCTGGGGATGAAAACACCTGAAATCCGCTCCAGAGTTGCAGAAATGGCATCCTATTTTGGAATTGAAGGATGGTTTCATAAATCGGTAACAGAACTTTCCGGCGGACAAAAACAATTGCTCAATCTTGCCTCTATCATGGTGATGCAGCCTGATGTTCTGCTGCTCGACGAGCCTACTGGACAACTAGACCCCATTGCCGCATCTGATTTTTTAGAAACGCTTTCTAAAATCAACCGAGAATTGGGGACTACGGTTATTCTCACTGAGCATCAGCTTGAGGAGGCATTTGCGATCTCTGATCGGATTATTGTGATGGAACAAGGCAGTATCATTGCTGATGCAAGCCCAAACTGCGTAGGTATTTCCCTGCATCAGCAATGCCACCCCATGACGGCTGCTCTGCCAACAGCCAGCCGTGTATCTCTATCCGTAAAACCCCAGGATGTCACACCGGTTACCGTTCGCGATGGGAAGGATTGGCTAAATAACTACGCCAAGAGCCACCCCCTTACTCCTCTTTCGTTTCCTGAACCGGCATCCCCCTTTGGGGAACCTATTCTCGCTTTAAACGAGGTCTATTTTCGTTATGAAAAAGAGGCGCAAGATGTATTAAAAGGACTTTCTCTTTCGATTTATCCGGGGGAATGTTATGCAATACTTGGCGGAAACGGTGTCGGAAAAACAACTGCACTGTCTGTGCTTTGCGGCATCAAACAACCGCAACGGGGCGAGATACTCCTAGATCAAAAACCGCTTTGCGATTGGAAGTATCTGCATCAGAGTATGTTAGGTATGCTTCCCCAAAATCCGCAATCCTTGTTTGCAAAAAATACGGTACAGGAAGATTTGCTGGAGCTTTTCCCCAACAACCAAGAAACGGATGACTTTTGGGACATAGTCCGGCTTTGTCGTTTGGATGCATTGCTTTGCCGACATCCCTATGACTTATCCGGCGGCGAACAGCAAAGGGCTGCTTTGGCAAAGGTTTTGCTGTTACACCCTAAAATTCTTCTCCTTGATGAACCAACCAAGGGTTTTGATGCAGAATTTAAAGAGATTTTTGCACAAATTCTTGACTCCTATAAAGAAAGCGGCGGCACTGTGGTTATGGTATCTCATGATATAGAATTTTGTGCTGCACACGCCGACCGTTGCGGTATGTTTTTTGACGGTACAATTGTCAGCGAAGGAACACCCCGAGATTTTTTTGCCGGAAAAAATTTTTATACTACTGCCGCTAATCGTATGGCACGGGAGCTACTACCCTCTGCCGTCTTATGCGAAGATATTATTGCATCCTGCCTGAATAAACCAATTTTGACCGAAAAAAAAGAAAGTCCGCTCCCCCTCCATAACAGAACACCTGAACCAAAAGTTTTAGAGAAAAAACGCCCATCTCTTTGGAAACTGCTCTTAGGGATTGGGTTTGGAATTGCGTTTTTGTCACTCATCTCATTGTTACCGATTGCATCGAATACTCTGTTTCAGATTCTTTCTATTGGATGTTTAAGCGGATGCCTTGGATGTCTGCTTCCAAAAAAATTTCTTCTTTTCAGGCTAGGGGAGCAATTTAACGCTAAACAACGACAATTATCCAAATGGGCAATTGTCGGAATTGTTTTTTCTGTCATTGCTGTCCCGCTTACTGTATATTTTGGTTTTTCCTTGCTGGATCAACGAAAATATTACTTTGTGAGCTTGCTTGTCCTGTTTGAAACCATGCTTCCCTTTTTTCTCCTCTTTGAGGGACGCAAACCACAGCCAAGAGAATTGATTCTCATTAGCGTGCTATGCGCCATTGTTGTTGGTTCCCGAACCGCTTTCTCTATGCTTCCGCAATTTAAACCTATGCTAGCCTTGACCATTATTATTGGTATCTGTTTTGGCTGCGAATCGGGATTTTTGATAGGGGCCGTCACCGCCTTTGTTTCCAACTTCTTTTTTGGACAAGGCCCCTGGACACCTTGGCAAATGTTTGCCTTTGGCATGGTTGGGTTTCTTTCCGGGCTTTTATTTCGCAAAGGGTTTTTGCCCATAAACAGACTTACACTCTGTTTTTTCGGTGCTCTCTGTGCGCTGCTCATTTATGGCGGCATTATGAACGCCTCCCATGTAATTCTTTATCAGGAAAACCCCACTCCTGCTATGTTTCTCTCTGCTATTGCGTTGGGACTTCCCTTTGACCTGATTCATGCAGCAGCAACCGTCTTCTTTCTCTGGTTTTTTGCTATGCCGATGATGGAAAAGCTATGCCGTATGCGGCGGAAATATGGGATTTTATAAACGCTCCAAAATGGCTTTTGCTCCCGTTTTGTCAGAACGAAGAAAGCGATTGAGCATCTCAAGGCACGACATATCCCCCTGTATCAAATAATTGGTTTTTTCTTCGCATGACAGCGTTGCTTCAAACCCCATTTTTCGCAAAATGTCATAGGACGCCTCACTGACGCTTCCAAAGGGGTAGGTAAACGCAGTGGGAACATATCCTGTATACTCTTCCATTTCTTGTTGTAAAAGTCCAAGATCTTTTTCTAAAAATGAGGCGTACTCCTGATTGGTTTCGCCCCATTTTTTCTTTGCGCCGTTTCTTCCCTTGCTGTTGGTGTGTAGGTCATAGCTATGATTTTGAAACTCCACCAGCCCTGAGCCCATCATCTCTTTTATCTCGTTCCATGTAATATGAGAATATGCAGGGTTTGTATCCGGGGTTTCTGTATAAAAATCGGTGAATCTCCCTATGATGGAAATCACCGCTTTCATTTGGTACTGTTTCAGCAGGGGAAAGGCGTAGCAATAGTTATTGTAATACCCATCATCAAAGGTGATCATAACCGGGTTTTCCGGTAGCGGAACACCTTCTTTCACATAAGCAATTGCATCGGCAACCGTCACTGTT
>JAZOWR010000097.1:0-2591 GCA_045659345.1 Ructibacterium sp. | reverse complement strand
CAAAAGGGTTTTCAGAGGCTTATTTAAGTCATCTACCGGCATAGTTTTAAATGCCGATATAAACGGCGCTTTAAATATAGTCAGAAAATACTTAGCCAAGTTAAAAGTAGCCGATGAGTCCTTTGTAAAAGGGATAATTGGTGGAGGTCTGTTCGCTAGACCACATATAATAACTTTCTAGCTGTTTTATGGAGAGTTATTCCCTATGAAATGTTTCAGATCAACTATATACTGGAACAGAGCGATGGCCTCTTTTATCAGGTAAGCTTGAATGTTTTATCACAATACCATAAGACGTTACACATTAGCGTTGCTGGACTTCTTCAATAACATGGAAGTTCAGTACACCGGGGATAATGATCAGATTATCACAAAATCGGTTCCCATAAGGTACAAGACCCGGGAGAAGCTTCTGAGCATAGACAAGTCCACGGAACAGGTTCTTAAGGGCAATACCAATGTGCTTCCCCGAGCGGAACTGGAATTTACGGGACTGAGTCCGGATACGGACAGGCAGGCGTCTAAGTACCTGAAAATAAACCGCCTCCGGAACGATGCCGAAGCTGATTATCAGTGGAACTGTCTCAGTTATACCTTCAGTTTCCGGGTAGCCGTAATGTGCCGGGGCATGAATGAGGTTTCTCAGTTAATAGAGCAGGTTGCTCCTAAGTTCAACCCTATAGTGAACATTGACATAAGAGATGCCGAAAACGAGCAGGAACCCACGAGAATCCCGGTGCAGCTCAGCAGCGTGGATTTTGAAGTTTCGGATTACAGCGAGATGTCAAACAATATCTGCACTGTCAGCTTTGATTTGACTTTATACGGTTATCTTTTTCAGCCTATTAAAAAGTATTCTGTTGTTAAGGAGTTTCGTGTAAACCTGAATACTCCGGGCGTTATTTCGGACAGGATGATATACAATGTGCGGGACAGCATACCGGATTTTGACTATCGCTCGGAAGTATTTGTCCGGGAGGATGTTCTGAACGTGCAGGATCTCAAACTGACCTTTGACGGCATATCCAAGGTAACTGTAGAATATCGCTGCAACAGCATAAAAAAGCCCGAGGTTTCATTTTATTCTGAGTCATGCGGTATTATACGCACCGAAGGCGATTCGTGCATTGTAGACGCTTCTGATACGTTCAGCATCAATGCCAAGCTGGAACTGAACGGGCAGTATTTTACGGTATTTTCTGAATTTGAGGTTCGGGAGTAATTAATATATTTCTCTGACCATTTTTTCAATAAGATAAATTTCATTATCTGTAAGATTATACTTTTTATAAAGATAAGAATCTATAGAAGGAACCGAACCATCAAAGAAAGAATCGTTAAAGTTTAAAAGAGGTACAAATCTATAAACATTCTGAGAAATATTTTGACTTGTTTTTAACATTCCGATCATAAGCCTGCAAAATTTAGTCTTCAAATACTTTTGAAGATTAACAGCTTCTCTTTCATTATCAAAGCAACCAATAGGTATTAAAGAATCAGTGCATACTGACTTCGGTTTTCCAATAAAAGCCTTGCCTATTATTGCGTTAGATTTTTTATTACTTAATATTCCAGCTCCGCCGTTGCCTTTTGATGTAAATATTTTCCATGAGTCAGCTATTTCTTTATTTTTTGTAATGTATTTAGGGTCAACGTAATTAATTATTTCATGAGCGCATCTCAATTCATAAGAACCATCAAATGGTTTATTTGATGAAATATTTCTTTCATCTTTTCCTGTAATTCCAAAAGCATTTCTGCCCTGTGTAATTTCCATCATAGAATGGAAATCTGACGATTGAATTACCTTATGAAAAATACTGATAAAAGAATTTGAAGATATAATAATATCAAGTCCTTTCTCAAATAACGGTCTGTTAAAAGTGGTGTACTGATTATTAACACATTCTGAGAAATCAGTATTTCCATAGTGATTTTTAGAATAAAGAAAATAATTAACTCCGCCTGCTATCAAAACATTATTAAATATTTCATTTTCATTAGGATAATGGAATATTTTTAAAAATTTTTTATCATAATTTCCTTTTAAAATAAATTGTCTCAATTTAATAAAAGATTTATCCTGAGCATCAGCGGTAAACCATCTTGAAGGGGTTATCAAAGACAGATACTTAGGATGTAATTTAATAGACTGTTTAATAAACTCGGGAAATAACTGCTTGGCAAGAGATGAATTTGCATCTTCGCCCGAAATGTGTTCCTGATATGGCGGATTCCCTAAAACTGCATCAAAAATCATTTCTGCGACAGAGTGACGAAGTGCTCCAGTTTCAGTCTCAGAGCGTCTATAAGGTATTTAGGATCGATAATAACGCCGTTAAGGCTCATGCGGCGTCTTATGTACAGTCTGACGCTTTTGCTGAATCTGGGGTCCTTGATTAAAGGCTTGAAATCCAGATAATGGAACACCAGAGGAACATGGATTCTGCCCTTTGCATCGGTATTGATGCCGATAAGGTAATTGGCAAATTCAACTCGGGTTCCTTCGTTTATCCAGTGAATGTTAATACCGAGAATGTAAGATCGGGAGATGCCGAGAACTATAATAAGAGGCTTTTTGTCGAACCTGT
>JAZOWR010000096.1:0-2893 GCA_045659345.1 Ructibacterium sp. | reverse complement strand
ATAGAAAATCTCCCCTTTTCGGTTCTTAAGATTTTCTCAATCCAAACCTTTATGGCTTCTATTCCATCGCATTCCACAAGCTTTCCGTCACGAACAACAAAGTCGCCTTTTGAAAAATCAAAGAGATACGATTTTGTGCCGGATGCTTGTGTGTTTTGTTTTTCAATTTCTGTTGTCTCAACCTCCGGGAACATCAGACAATCACCCCTATCACTACGAATTTTTGCATACCGAAATAAGGCAGCAACAACACCTCTTTACCAAGGTTCACATAATCCCCATCATAGTTTTGCTCATACAGATCGATGCAGGATTTGATGTGGTTCTTGGTCAGGATTATCTTTTCGTTTATCCGAATTGCCAGGTTCGGCAGTTTAATAATTGTTCCGAAAATCGGCGAATACTCGGTTTGATTGTCTCTATCCTTAAAAAGCTGTGCCAGTTCTGTAATACCGTTCATTATGCCCACCACCTTAAATCCAGTTTTACTTTGTGTATGCCGTTTGCAATACTGTGCGAGCTGCCCTCAATCAGAAGCTTCATCCCTTCATGCGGTAGGATGTAACCTGCCCTTGTGTAGCTGTCCGTATCCTCTATGATTTCAAAGGAAAAGCTTTCTTTGAGCTTGTTTAGTTCTTGGAGCTTCGTGGTTGCTACAGTATTTGCATTTTCCTTTTCAGGGTCCATCTTCACAACCTCCTGAAGAAGTCCGTATTTTGAGATGTTTGATTCATCTTTCAAGATAGTTTGCAAGGTGTATGCCCCATCCTTTTCTGTAATAACCTTGATGCTGTTTTTCATATCCTCCATGCTATACGAATGGGATATGCCGCCTCGCAGTTTCGCAGAGGATACCGCCTTCGTATTGGGTGATAGATGCAGCACGGGATTTGCTATCACATCCCCTATCTTATAAATCCGAAGTCCGATCGGCGTGACATCGTAATTGTAACCACCGCCGCAAAGCGTTAAGATGTCCTTTATGATATCGGATATGGTTTTATCGAAATATATCTTTGTGATTTCAGTTTTAAGCTCCGGCATACTGTCTATTGCAATCTTGAAATCCTCACAAACCTTCGTGATGGCTTTGTGTGCGGGCATGGCATTGAACTGGTATGTTTCTTTGGATTTGTTCAGATACCACCCGAAATCTGCTGCGGTGTATTTGTTGGTTGTTTTACTGCCGTCATCACAGGACAGAATGATACCCCGGAACATTTCGTCCAGGGCATACATTTTTACAATCTGTCCGACTTCGGGTTCAAACACGAAAGTGTGCTGCGTATCACTTTTCGGTGTTTCAAAGCTTAAGGTGGTAGATATTTCAGCCAAAGTGTTCTGCCAGGAAAGACCGCCTACCACAGCTGTCATATCCACATCGTTTACATAGAATTTCATGCCGTATTCACCAGCTTAAACTCGGATAAAGTGATGGAATAGTACATATCCCCGTCCTTTTTAATGGAATAAGAGAAATCGTCTACGCAGCAAGCCATGTTAATGGGCGTATCCGTAATGACCAAACGGATGGGAAGCTTTTGCTGAATCCAGGTATCAATGGTATAAAGATACCCGAACGCTTTGTCCGAGCGGTCTTTTAAAAACGGATAGTCTTTTGACGGGAAGAAACTGCTCCAGCTTATGCTTTTAAGGTTTGTTGTGCCGATAAGCTTTAGCTGACCTTGTTCTACTGTTTCAAACACCACATTCGCCTGGGGTTTTGCAACCGAGAATTCAGCCGGGAGAACAGGAAGCCGAAGAACCTGCTCCCTGTTATTCACACTCAAATAAATGTCCATTTCCATCCCTCCTTAAAGGTTCGCCAATGCAAGCTTTAACTTTGGCATCAGCTCACCGATAATATCTTCTACCGACTTACCATCGGCATAGATATTGATAAAAAAGTTGTTTTCAGATTTAGGTGCAGAATTGTTCTTCAGCGGAGTAACCTGTGCACCTTTTGGTAATGTCAGAAGCTCTGCTCCTTTTTCACCGACAATAACCGAACCCGGACTTTGGATGACACCGCCCTTTGCAAGAAGCGGTATCTGCGGTGCGGTAAAGGTTGGGATTGACGGGATGCCAACCACACCCGTTACCTTGTTGATGCCTTTTATGAGTCCGTTAATGCCCGAGACCGCGCCTCGAATCATGGCGTTAATGCCACGGATAATTGCGTTAATCGCACCTTTTATAGCATTTACGATACCGTTCCACACATTTTTGATTGCGTTTGCAATACCATTAAACACGGATGTACATGCCGAAGCAATCGCATTCCATGCCCCGGAAAGGAATCCGGTTATGCCATTCCAGACACCGACCGCCACATCCCTGATTCCGTTCCATAACCCGGTAAAGAATCCAGCTATGGAGTTACCGATATTTACAAAGAAATCGGCCACGGATTGGAATGCTTGCTTACACCAGGCACAAATGGAATCCCAGTTCATCCAAAGGGCTGTGGCAATTGCGATAAGTGCACCGATGGCAACAATAATAATGCCGATGGGGTTTGCGGTCATAGCCGCATTCAGTGCCCACTGTGCTACAGTACAGATGCCTTGGATGACCGCCCATGCATTTTGTACTACATTTACGGCCAAGATAGCGATTTTGTAGGCACCAATAGCACCTGCGATTCCGGCAATGATGGGGCCTATAAGATTCCAGTTCTGCACAAAGAAGTTAAACACAGCTTCCGCACCGGATACAACACCCGCAAGAGCGATTACAAGAAGCGGTAAACCGTTATCCTTTATCCAGTTGAGAGCAGGTTTGCAAAATTCAAAGGCACTAAAAAGGGCATCCTTCAATGTACTTAAGATACGAAGGACACCCGCAAATTTATCTGAATTTGCTTGAACCGCTGCGGTAATATTGTTAAAGG
>JAZOWR010000095.1:0-5856 GCA_045659345.1 Ructibacterium sp. | reverse complement strand
TTAATTCCAATAATACTGACCTTTTGAGTGTAGAAGAGGTCAAGGAAAAGCTGCTTAGTCTTTCTTATATTCGCAATGAAATTGCTACTTGGGAGGAAGGAAAGTAAGGATAGATGGAACAGGGCGTGAAAGAATTTCTGGGATTGCTTCGAGCATTTGTACATGAAGCGATTTTGACAGATCAAGAGATGAAGGAAATAGACAGAATGCTTCCGCAGATGCTGCATTTGGCAGAACTTCACCATGTTCGTGGAATTTGGGCATATAAAATCCGAGAGTATGTGAGGATGCACCCCAATGTAGTTGATGCTGATGTTGCACAGACCGCAGATCGGATTTTTGCGGTAGTGGTGCAAAAGTCAATACACAAGGACGAAAAATACCGGGAATTGTCCCAATGCCTCATTAATGCAGGGGTCGATCACCTTCCTATGAAGGGAATTGAGGTGAAAAGATTTTATTCTGTGCCGGAGTTGCGTACCTTTAGTGATATTGACATTGTTATCCGTCCAAAGGACAGAGAGCGGGTACATGCATTGATGCAGGAGCTTAAATATTCTGTTAAGACTGCGTTTGAGCCTGTGTATACCTATGAACGGGAGCAGGAAGTATATGAGATTCATACCGACATTATGTCAGTGAATGTCACAAACCGGGCAGATTACATTGGATATTTTAAAAAGTTGTGGCAGTATGCTGAAGAAAAAGAACATCATCTCTTTGCATTTACGCCGGAGTTTCATTTTATCTATATGCTCTCGCATATTGTAAAACATATTTACGGAAGCGGAGCAGGAATTCGGATGTATTTGGATTTGGCGTTTTATATCAAACGCATGGGCAATACGATGGATTGGGCTTGGATTCAGCAGGAGGTAAACAAACTGGAATTGGGTCGGTTTTTCTGCCTTGCAATGGACGCTGTCAGACGGTGGTTTGAGATAGCGTTGCCTGTTGCTATTCCTGAGACAGAGGAAGGACTGTTTCGTGATTTTACTGCATTTACAATGGAATCCGATGTATTTGGATATGCAGGAAGAAGCCACGGCGAGCAGGCAATTCGTAAGACAGAGAATGCCCGCTTGCGGGCATTGAAAAAAACATTCTTTCCGTCTGCAGATGTGATTAAGACCAGATATACCTACCTCGAAAAACACCCATGGCTCTTGCCCATTGCGTGGATTGACAGGGTGATGCGTAATTCGAAAAATGTAGGGAGAAAACTGGAAGAATCCTTGGATATCCTGACAGCCAAAGAGGAAGAAATTCAAGAAAGAAAACAGTTTTATGATAAAATAGGATTATAGGAGAGAGAAGCATGAAAATACTGGTGACCGGTGCCAAAGGATTTGTGGGTAAAAACCTGATAGCCACACTAACCAATATTCAGTCGGGCAAGGATAAAACCTTTGCCATAGATCCGGATATTACGGTCTTTGCATACGATATTGATACGCCGCAGGAAATGCTGGATACATATGCAAAGGAGTGTGATTTTGTATTTCACCTTGCCGGAGTAAATCGTCCCAAGGAAGAAACTGAATTTATGGAGGGCAACTTTGGGTTTACATCGGTGTTGTTAAATAAGCTAAAGGAATATAAAAACACCGCCCCGGTCTTGATTACCTCATCGATTCAGGCAGCGTTGGACAATCCGTACGGCAGAAGCAAGAAGGCAGGAGAGGATTTGATTTTTGCCTACGGGGAGGAAACCGGAGCAAGAGTTTGTGTATATCGGCTTCCTAATGTGTTTGGTAAATGATGCAGACCCAATTACAATAGTGCGGTTGCAACCTTTTGCTATAACATTGCCCATAACCTTCCTATTACAGTTAATGATAGGAACCACCCTATGCACCTTGTGTATATTGATGATGTAGTTCGGGAATTTATCGCAGCACTTTGCGAAAAGGAAACCAAGACAGCAGACGGTTTTTGTACTGTTCCTGTCAGCCATAGGATTACATTAGGTGAAATTGCGGATTTGATCGAGTCCTATCGGGATACTCGTGAGGATAAGCAAACCCCTTATCTTGCAGATGGGAGTTTTGAGAAAAAGTTATACAGTACCTACCTTTCCTATCTCCCCGAAGATGCGTTTTCCTATCCTTTGCTGATGCATTGTGATGAACGCGGCTCTTTTACCGAGGTGTTGCGGACACCGGAACGAGGTCAGGTGAGCATGAATATCTCCAAGCCCGGAATTACCAAGGGAAACCACTGGCATCACACAAAAAACGAAAAATTTTTGGTCGTTAGCGGCAAAGGTGTGATTCGGTTTAGGAAAATCGATGAGGACGAAGTGATAGAATACTATGTCAGCGGTGAAAAGCTGGAGGTTGTGGACATTCCGGTAGGCTACACCCATAACATTGAAAATCTGGGAGATACCGACATGGTAACCCTGATGTGGTGCAATGAGTGCTTTGACCCGGAAAGACCGGACACCTATTTTTTGGAGGTATAACATGAGAAAATTAAAATTGATGACCATTGTCGGAACCAGACCGGAGATTATTCGTCTGGCGGCGGTAATTAAGAAATGTGATATATACTTTGACCAGATTCTGGTGCATACCGGTCAGAATTATGATTACGAACTCAATCAGGTGTTCTTTGATGATTTAGGATTGCGTGCTCCCAACTTTTATCTGGATGCGGTCGGCAAGGATTTGGGTGAGACCATCGGTAATATCATTGCAAAATCTTATGCCCTGATGACAGAACAACAGCCGGATGCGCTGTTGATTTTGGGCGATACCAACTCCTGCTTGTCTGCAATTGCGGCAAAACGGCTGCATATTCCGATTTTCCATATGGAGGCGGGCAACCGTTGTAAGGATGAATGTTTGCCAGAGGAAACCAACCGCCGGATTGTTGATATTATTTCGGATGTGAATCTTGCATACTCAGAACACGCCAGAAAATATCTGCATGAATGTGGGCTCCCCAAGGAGCGGGTTTATGTAACCGGATCTCCTATGGCAGAGGTTTTGCATGATAATCTGCCACAGATAAAGCAAAGTAAAATCCTTGATAAGCTGGGGCTTAAGCCAAAACAATATATTTTGCTCTCGGCGCACCGTGAGGAAAATATTGATACAGAAAAGAATTTCTTGTCTCTGTTTGAGGCAATCAACAAGATGGCAGAAGAGTATGATATGCCGATCTTATACTCTTGCCATCCCAGAAGCAGAAGACGCCTGGAGGAGAGTGGATTCCAACTTGACAGCCGTGTTATTCAGCATAAGCCATTGGGATTCCATGACTATAATCATCTGCAGATGAATGCTTTCTGCGTGGTATCTGACAGCGGAACGCTGCCGGAGGAAAGCTCCTTCTTTACATCAATAGGAAATCCTTTTCCGGCAATCTGTATCCGTACCAGCACTGAGCGTCCTGAGGCACTCGATAAGGCATGCTTTATCCTTGCCGGCATTGACGAAAACTCGTTGCTTCAGGCAGTTCATACTGCAATTGCGATGAACCAAAACGGTGATATTGGGATTCCGGTACCCGACTATGTAGAGGAAAATGTGTCAACAAAGGTGGTTAAGTTGATTCAATCCTATACCGGTGTGGTGAATAAAATGGTTTGGAGAAAGTATTAAAAGAGAAAGACAAGTCTTACTAAGACTTGGCTTTTTTTATCATTCCGCATGCAATTTTTTCTCCGGCATTACCCGCAGGTTGAGAAACAAAATCATCGGGGTTTGAATGAATAATGACTGTTTTTCCAATTATTTCACCAATTGTAAATCGGTTGGTGACAAATGCTGAAAATGCATAACCGTTGTTTCCAAACAACGGTGGCATATCTCCTGCATGGTGAGGATGGGGACAATCTTTTGGATTATAGTGAGCTAGGCTATCGGCAAAAGGATCACTGGTGTTGCCCGTACATGATTCTCCGCTATGAATATGAAATCCAAAGACAGGGTTGGAGCACCCAGAGGATGGAGATGGAAGACCAAAGACCTGAGATAAAACCAAAACCCCATATTTAGAAGGGTAAAATTGTACCTCACCCTGAATTTTGGGGTACTTGGAGCTGCCCTTCAGCATAGCAAGAGCAGAAGGCTTTTGGCTAAGTATAGTGGTAAATGTTTTAAACTGATACATAAAATACAGACCTTTCCAATAAGCGCTGCTATATTTTATGCAATCAAAAGTCCCCCTGTGCAAGACTATGTAAAAAATAAGTGATTGCCAAAAGATCAGCACAGCCGCCAGGGGAAAGATTTTTGGCAATAAAGGCATCGTCAAGTGCCTCTAGCTGTTCTATTGTCGGATGGGGGGATTTATGCAGCAGGGACTGAACAGAACTGCTTGCAAAAGCAGCACCCTCGCTGCCGCCCCTATGATAGAGGTTGGTATCCTTGACTGTTGCAATCAGGTGAAGCAGAGTCAAAACGCCGGCATCGTTGGGAGAAAGACCATCCGCCAACCCCTTTTGATAGGTTGGAAGTCCGATTTGCAGCACAGATAAAAAGCCGCTTGCCGCCTCCCCTCGAATCCCGGTAAGTCCATGGCTGAGATAATACTTACCTCCGGCGGTGGCAGCGGTCATGGATGCAAAATCCGATGCCACTGCGGATTTAACCAGGGCGGCAGCTTCTTGTAACAGAAGCATAAGATCCGGAATCGGCGTTTCTGCCCTCCAAAGTCGTCCCAATGCCCCGCAAATAATTCCCATAGAATAGATAATTCCTTTGTGAGTATTAACGCCGTTTGTGACTTGATACATGGTCTTTTCTGCCTGAATTCCTGCCTGTTTTAAAAGGGCAAAGGTTTCCTGCGGCGTCCTCTGACAAGTATCCTGACCAATAGCAACTGCTTGGCCGAAATAAGGATGGAGTGCATTTGCGCTCGATATAAAGGTGGCTTGGTCCATATCTGTGTGGCTTCCGCTGTTGCGCCGGTCTACCAGTCCGGGTTTGGGAGTAGTACAGACCTCGTCTATCAAACTTTGTACTGCCAGGCAAGCAAGGTGTCTCTGGTCAGCAACAGCAAAATGTTCTTGCAAAATGGTATGGGTAACATCCTGAAGCTCTTTGACACTATGCAGCCGTCCTGCGGCACAATCCCTTCCGGGAGCGCCGCAGACCATGCAGCTACGCAAGGAGTGGCGTTCCTGCTTGGTTCCGTCTGTATCAATGACATCCATATCAAATAATCTTCCCAAAGGGGAAGATTCTTCGATAGAGATACATAGATTTTTTAGATACGATGCAGATGCTTTTACCGCAAAATATGCAGTGCTTCCGGTTACAGCGTGATCTACCCGACGAAACAGAACGGAGTTATGGTCAAGTTGTTTGTTTAGGGCATCAAGTCCTGTCAAAAAGCCGCGTTGGATAAGCGGAGAGGTTTTGACAGGGCCTGCAATATTCATGGTAAAGCAGATAATAGGGCAATGGTAGGCACACAACAACGATTGCTGTGTTTTTGCTCTTTCTTCCCGCGCATGAAGCATCTGCGCAAGTGTAACCTCCGACATGGCGGCATCTCTCCTCTTTACAGAATCAGGTCGGATTGCATTTTTTGTTGCGCATCCAGCTTTTTGAGGTTTTCTTCTGCGTTTTTGCCGACACAGCCAACCAATAAATAACGCCGGCTGAATCGGTCATAAATGAAATGATGCAACAGATGAAAATTTTCAATTTTTCCGGTATGGCTGACATGGATGCGCGGTCCGGTACAAAAGTGTTTTCGTCCGCCCACAGAGATATGGTTGCTGTCTGTATAGGTAATGGGAAGATCGGCAGCAATCATTTCGTTGACCTGTTTTTCAAGATCCGCAATATCAAATTCCGGTTTGGTTTCCGGAAAGGTAATGACAAATCCATGTCTGAC
>JAZOWR010000094.1:0-1555 GCA_045659345.1 Ructibacterium sp. | reverse complement strand
TCTTCCTAAGACCGCTTGGCCTCCGACTTATTAAAAGATGGCGGTGTTAAGGAGTTTAACGAAGGCACTGCCTTGATTGAAATGGCAAAAGAAATCAGCGAAGGACTTGCAAGAGTTTGCCTTGCGGCTGAAGTTGACGGTGAGGTTGCCGATTTGAGAACTATACCTAAAAAAGATTGCTCGGTAAATTTTTTAACATGGGATAGTCCCAAAGGACAAGCTGCTTATCGCCATACGGCATCTCATGTGCTTGCACAGGCAGTAAAGCGTCTGTTCCCCGGCAGTAAGCTTGCGATAGGTCCTGCAATCGAAAATGGATTTTACTATGACTTTGAGTTTGAAACTCCGGTTAATGCAACTGACCTTGAAAAGATTGAAGCTGAGATGAAGAAAATCATTAAAGAGGATGTTGCCATTGAACGGTTTACTCTCCCCAGAAATGAAGCGATTCAGATGATGGAGAAATTGGGCGAGCCTTATAAGGTGGAGTTGATTCAGGATTTGCCTGAAGATGCAGAAATTTCGTTCTACCGCCAGGGAGACTTTACGGATTTGTGCGCAGGTCCTCACCTGATGTCTACCAGCAAGTTAAAAGCCATCAAACTGCAGTACACTGCAGGTGCGTATTGGCGCGGCGATGAAAAGAACAAAATGCTCACCCGTATCTATGGAACTGCGTTCCCCAAAAAATCTGAACTGGATGCGTACTTAGAGCAATTGGAAGAAGCTAAAAAGCGTGACCATAATAAGTTAGGACGGGAACTTGGGATATTCACTACTGTTGAATCTATCGGTCAGGGACTGCCGATTCTTCTCCCTAAGGGTGCAAAGATGATGCAGATTCTGCAACGATTTGTAGAAGACCATGAAGATGCACATGGCTGGGTTCGTACCAAGACCCCATATATGGCAAAAAGCGATTTGTATAAAATCTCAGGTCACTGGGATCATTATCAGGATGGTATGTTTGTTATGGGAGATGAGGAGAAGGACAAGGAGGTTTTTGCGCTCCGTCCTATGACTTGTCCGTTCCAGTATCAAGCATATCTGGCAGAAATGCGGAGTTATCGCGACCTTCCTTTGCGATACGGAGAAACCTCAACCTTATTCCGTAACGAGGCATCCGGCGAAATGCACGGCTTAATCCGTGTCAGACAGTTCACCATTTCTGAGGGACACTTGATGTGTCGTCCTGACCAGTTAGAGGAAGAATTTAAGTCGTGTTTGGAAATGGCAATCTATATGTTAAAGACACTTGGCCTTTATGAGGATATCTCTTATCGCTTCTCTCAGTGGGACCCCAATGACCGTGAAAAGTATATTGGCACCGTTGAACAGTGGGATGAAGCACAAGGTACCATGCAAAAAATTCTTGATCATCTGGAAATCCCCTATGAAATCGGTGTTGGCGAAGCGGCATTCTATGGTCCAAAACTGGATATCCAGATAAAGAATGTGTTTGGAAAAGAGGATACCTTAATCACCATCCAGGTAGACCAGATGTTGGCTGAAAAGTTTGGCATGGAATATGTAGATTCTGACGGCAGCAAGAAGA
>JAZOWR010000093.1:0-1602 GCA_045659345.1 Ructibacterium sp. | reverse complement strand
CCAACCAGAACTTTGTATCAGTTCCGTTCTTTAAGTTCCTGAATATGCTTAGATACAAGTGTAAAATGGCAGGGATAAATCTTGCGGAGCAAGAGGAATCCTATACGTCCAAGTGCGATTCGCTGGCGTTTGAATCAGTTGAAAAGCACGAGGAATATAAAGGCAAGAGAATTTTCAGAGGCTTATTTAAGTCATCTACAGGCAAAGTTTTAAATGCCGATATGAACGGTGCTTTAAATATAGTCCGGAAATACTTAGCCAAGTTAAAAGTAGCTGATGAGTCCTTTGTAAAAGGGATAGTCAGTAGAGGTCTATTCGCTAGACCACATATAATAACTTTCTAGCTGTTTTATGGAGAGTTGTTCCCTATGGAATGTTTCATCAACTATAGATTGGAACAGAGCGATAGATGTGCAGAAACTTGAAGATTCGGGAATGCACAGGAACATAATCGTTGAAACCTGCGTAACTCAGATGAGCGAGTACGGCGGTTCGTTTAATTTCGGCATTCTGAATCACGATGCAATTCAAAAATTAGCGAAAAAGGGTTTTAAAATTTGATGAATTTACTTGTTATTCTATCATTTATAGCCGTAGTAACGGTTTTGATGTTTTTTGTGTTTCTGGAAGGAGATCTTCCGGAAGATTTTTAACATCGACGATGGACAGGGAAGTCCTGAAACAGAAACTTTGCATTCCGTTTGTGTCTCTTGCTTTTGGGAATGCCTTGGAGATTTCATGGAATTAAAAGACACCGTAAGTCTGATGCTCTCAGACGATTACAAAGACCGAATGAAAGCCGAATACCTTCAGCTTTTTATCAGGATTGAAAAGCTAAAGCAGTACATAAAGGCAAACCCTGACGCTGAACTGCACAAAAGACAGTTGAACTCAATGATGCTGTATTTAGGTGATTTATGCGCAAGGCTTGTTACCGAGGGAATAGACGTTAAGGAGTCTGTTTCAGCAACGAAGCAGATGCTTTTTGATTAAAACAGTTGACAATTCAGAAAAAAGTCTATACTATTATAGATGCAGACGCTAAAGGGCGAGCTTAACCAGTCGGGAATCTTACTGGCTGATCCTAGCCCCGGGAGATTCGGCGTGTTCGAGTCCGCTTAACAGCAAGTCCTTGTCTGTAATACCTCCTAAAAAGACCGCAGCGAGAAGCTCCTGTCGGGGCAGGAATGCTAGGCGTTCCGGCAGGTCGGACTCAGAATCCGGGCGGTCTTGGGAAAAATTTGACGTTATCGCCTGAAAAGGCTATAGTGTCAGAACCGAAACAGGCGACCCGGAGTAACGCCCGGCAAGCTTGCCCTGGGATCGGGGATCTCCGGAGAGAGAATAAGCGATTGTGTTTAGCCTGACGGAAAGAGGCAGGGATAGCGACCTTCCAGTGGCTTGTAGGGCTATGGCGTTTGAAAAAAGCAGCGAAGGCGGGAAAAACAGCTATATGCCGGCGTAGCTCAATAGGCAGAGCAGCTCTCTTGTAAAGAGAAGGTTGTGAGTTCGATTCTTACCGTCGGCACCACTTTCGGGGGTATAGGCAATGGTATGACCGCGCCGATACTGGCCAACGGCGAATAGTGCAGGTTCGAATCC
>JAZOWR010000092.1:0-1765 GCA_045659345.1 Ructibacterium sp. | reverse complement strand
AAATTAATCGAGGATGCGGGTAGATTAAATGTGCCGGGACGGCCGATTCAGTACCGCACAACTTCTGATTTCCTGAGAACTTTTGCATTAAGTTCTTTGGATGACCTACCTGAAATTGAGAAAGTCAGTTTAGGTGAGCCTATTTTGGACAATAATTCCGAACAGCAGATGCAGATTGAGGAGGGATCCTGATGGGGTGGCTGATCGCTTTAGGGGTACTGGCCCTGATCGCGATAATCCCCATCGGTGTCAGTGCCCTTTATGATGAAGCCGGACCGAGGGCATCCGTTATATTGGGTCCTTTGCGTATTTCCGTTTTTCCGGTAAAGAAAAAAGAGAAAAAGGCAACCAAGGAAAAGAAAGAAAAAACTAAGAAGAACGCATCGTCCTCTAAATCACAGAAGAAGGAAACAGAGAAGAAAAAAAGAGGTGGCAGCCTCCATGACTTCTTGCCTATTGTAGATCTTGTTTTGGATTTTTTGGCAGCATTTGGTAGACGCCTTCGGGTAAACCATTTGCAGTTAAAGCTTATCCTTGCTGGTAGCGATCCTTGCGATCTGGCTGTGAATTATGGCAGAGGATGGGCAGCTTTGGGAAATCTAATGCCGCTTTTGGAAAAGGCATTTGTGATCAAAAAGAGGGATTTGGAAGTTGAGTGTGATTTCCTTGCAGATACTACGACAGTGATCGCACGTTTAGATCTTACTATTACAATCGGCAGAATTCTCTCTTTGTTGGTTATTCGCGGTATTCCCATTGTTCGTGAACTCTTTAAATTAATGAAAATTATTAAAGGCGGTGCAAAAGCATGAGTCAGAATCTTCCTAATATGTTGGATAATACTATTGCAAAAATCCGTGAGATGGTAGATGTAAATTCTGTAGTCGGCGATCCCATCACTACAGCAGACGGTGTTACCATTATTCCCATTTCTAAGGTCAGCGTTGGTTTAGCCGGTGGTGGCTCCGACTTCGTTTCCAGACATGTCAATCACCATGAAAATCCCTTTGGTGGTGGTGTTGGTGCGGGTGTAAAGGTAACGCCTGTTGCTTTTCTGATCATTAAGGAAGGTAATGTGCGCATGCTGCCTGTTGCTGCTCCTGCAAATACTACTGCAGATCGACTGGTGGAGATGGTTCCCGATACTTTGGATAAGATCGCGTCCTTCATTGATTCCCGCGCAGAAAAGAAGGCAGAATAATTCATGGACCCGGAGGTATACTATTCCGGGGTGATAGAATTGAAACGATTATTTGCCGGGATGACAGCTGCATTGCTGGCTGTCATCCTGGTTTTTTCATTTCGCGCAGAGGCAGTATCTGCTGAATCCGCGATCCTTTTGGATGCAACAACCGGAAGGATACTTTACAGTCAATTACCGGATAAGAAAAGTTTGATTGCCAGTACCACGAAAATCATGACGGCGGTCGTTGTATGCGAGCAAAGCAATGTGCTGGATCGTGTAAAAATTCCCAAAGAGGCTGTTGGTATTGAGGGTTCTTCTATATACCTGGAAGCAGGGGAGATATTCACTGTCCAGGATCTTCTTTATGGCCTCATGCTCCACAGCGGTAATGATGCCGCGGTTGCGTTGGCAATCTACTGTGGTGGCACTGTTGAAGGGTTTGTTCAAATGATGAACGATAAGGCCAAGACCCTGAATCTTTCCAATACACATTTTGAGAATCCACACGGACTGGACGGAAAGGGTCATTACTCTACTGCCAGGGATTTATGCACATTGACATCCTATGCAATGGAAAAT
>JAZOWR010000091.1:0-2914 GCA_045659345.1 Ructibacterium sp. | reverse complement strand
CGGAACAGGAACCGGAAAAACTACCGGAACTGAAGAAAAAACAACAACCGTAACTAAACCCGAGGAAAAACCAAAGGAAGAAGAAAAGGTTGTGTTAACTGCAGATATGCCTGTCGAAGGACTCCTTAAGAAAATGACAGTAGAATTTGCAAAAGAAATTGTCATTGATTACGGTATCGACAAAGGCAAAACATTAGGTAAGCTTGCTCAGGAAAGACCTCAGGGCGTTCAGTACCATGCAAGTAAGGCAAAGAACAATCTTATAAGAGCCGGTGCTATGTTCCTCTTAGAACAGGCAAAGACTGCATAAGGAGGGGAATATAATGCTTAAGAAACTTAAAGCAAAATTTGATTCCTTTATGCAGACGCTTGAAAACGTTCTGTTTGGTACTGAAGAGGTAACCAATACTTACTGCATTCCCTGTACCTGGACTATAACAGGTAAGGTTTACATTGAAGCACCCAATGCGGATTTAGCAAAAGCATATGCCAGAACTCAAAAAATAAATCCGGATATGGAAGACTGCTACTGTCTTAAGATAAACCCGGATACGGAGCATCCGATTCTTTGCACATGTGGAAATTGCGGGAATGAATATATTGTTTCAAAATTCCATATTCACCCCAGATGTCCTTACTGCGAGAATGGCGGTGAAGCGTCTTGGGTTATGAAATAGTTTATGCCAGAGAATTTATTAAGACAAATGATGGCCGGATAGTACCTTTGATACTATCCGGCAGTAATAACTGCTGGGATACAACATACCGCGGTCATTGGAGAAGGGAACGAAGCTGGTTTCCTATCTACACAAAAAGCGGAGAAAATCCGGCAATAACTCCTGAAGCATTAATGACCAAAGTTAGAGGATATGTTCCAAGCGGTTACAATCAGCATTTTGTTAGAAACGGCAAATGGGTGGATGATGAATGCTTTGTAAGATTCTTTGAAAACGGACTTAAAAAAGCAAAGACACTTGAAGAACTGAATGAAGAGCTTTTGTATAAGCATGATCTGAAAGGTATAGTTTATTATTATGGCGAGGGTACAGCAGTGCACTCTGTTCATGATGTGACTATCAAAGATTCAGCGGAGCTTGATATTTTCTTAAAAAAAGTTGATGAGCTTATAAAGGAGTATTCAGGCAAAGAAAAGTTGCATATATCAATAGGATTTGAATGCGAAGATGTTTTAAAAAGGGTAAAAAAGCCACGCGAGAAAAAGGAAAGACTCAAGGAATTCTATGCAATCACAACTGATTACGGATACCTTAGTAAACTTACTCGTCATGGCGTTTACTCTACACACAGCACCTACCATGCCAAACAGTTCGAAAGTGAAGATAAAGCTAAGAAATGGCTTAGGAAACATGACCTTGAAAGGAGATTCCGAAAACTTACTTTTGGAGTTAGATTTGTAGCATAGGAGGTAAGCGTTATGTCTAATTATCAGTATGATTTACCATTTGACATAATGGATATCGCAAACATTTTAAATCTTCGTATAAGAAGACCTGGTAGAAAAAGTGTATATGCCGATTGTCCTTTTTGTGGAGACACAAGGGGAAAGCTCAACCTGAATTTAGAACGCAATCAATTCAGGTGTAATTACTGTGGCGAAAGCGGAGGAGCCATTGCTTTTTACGGCAAGGCTCACGGTCTTTCCAATTCAGAAGCATACCGTGAGATTTGCGAGATATTGTACGGTGATGCCAACCCCAAGGACTATAAAGCAATATCAAAGAAAAAGGAAAAGCCGGATTTACCGACTAATTCTGAACTTGCTTCGGTGTATGACAGAAACCAGACATATGAAATGTTACTTTCTATGCTGACACTCACCGATAAGCATGTTGAGGATTTGACTAAACGAGGACTTACCTTGGAGCAGATAGAAAAGAATGGCTACAGAAGCACACCTGCTTTTGGCTTTGACAGACTTGCAAAAATACTTCTCGAAAAAGGATGTACGATTGCAGGTGTTCCCGGATTTTATGAAAAGACAGAGGGCGTATGGAGCTTGAACTTTAAATCTTGTTGTTCAGGAATTCTTATTCCGTACAGAACTCTATCGGGAATGATTCAGGCGTTTCAGATTCGCCTTGATAAACCATTTGTTGATGAAAAAGGTCGTAAGACCAAATACATATGGTTTTCGAGTGTTGATGAAGAAAAGGGTGTGTCTTCAAAAAGTCCTGCCCACTTTGTTGGTAATCCGTGTGATGAAAATGCTGTTTTTGTAACTGAAGGGGCGCTTAAGGCAGATATTGCCTCAGCACTTTCAGGAAGAACATTTATCGCAGTCGCAGGTACCGGATGTATTGATTCTTTGAAGGAACCGTTTGAGATTATGAAACGAAACGGTATCACCAAAGTTTATGAATGTCTGGATATGGATAAAACTGTGAACGAAAATGTTGCAAAAGCTGCTGTCAAGCTTACGGATATGATCAGCGAGCATGGTTTCAAGACCAAGACAACAAAATGGAAATGGGATAAAAACAAACCGGAAGAAAATAAAGGTATTGACGATATGCTTTTATCCAAGAAATTAGAAGAAATAAATTAATTTATGTGAGAATGGTGTCGATTTTTGGCACCATTCTTTGCATATTAAAGAAGGTGAGTGTAAATGGATATTAATTTAAGTTATTTAATTGTTGAGGGTACACGCAGATGCAATATGAAGTGCCCGCATTGCTTAAGAGGAAGTGCCCAGAGAGTAGATATGGATACAAGAATTGCTAACATTGTCACAAGACAGCTTAGTTCTGTTTTCTGTATCACATTCACAGGTGGAGAACCTTCCCTTAATGCAGAAATAATCAGAGAATTTCAGTATGGATTTATGTTCAATGATTGTTCGCTCGGCAGGTTCTGGGTAACGTCAAACGCAAGGTTCTACAAAGAGGAATTT
>JAZOWR010000090.1:0-3760 GCA_045659345.1 Ructibacterium sp. | reverse complement strand
CTGATTCTGTGCAGTGACGGACTCAGCTCGATGGTGACCGATACAGAGATTCAGGAAATACTAGGCAAGGGAACAACTGCAAAAAACATGGTGACAGAATTGATTGACTCCGCAAATCGGCGGGGTGGACGGGATAATATCACGGTAATTGGTATCCGATTCATACAGGAGGGATAAAAATGGACTTAGTTGGTGGAGTATTGGCAGGCCGTTATGAAATACGAGAAGAGGTCGGAAAAGGCGGCATGGCATTGGTCTATAAAGCGTGGTGTAATCTTCTCAACCGCTATGTGGCAATCAAGGTATTAAAAGAAGAATTTAAGGATGATAAGGAGTTTGTCCACCGTTTTAATGTAGAGGCACAGGCGGCGGCCCGAATCTCCAATCCCCATGTGGTTTCCATCTATGATGTGGGATACCAAAGCGGCATGTATTATATCGTTATGGAGTACATTGAGGGGATCACCCTTAAAGAATATATTGCCGAAAAAGGCAATCTCTCCTGGAGAGAGGCGGTCAGTTATGCCGCACAGATTGCCGAGGGCTTAGAGGCAGCACATAAGAATCATGTGATTCACAGAGATATTAAACCCCAGAATATCATTATGACACCGGAGGGTGTGTTAAAGGTTACGGATTTTGGTATTGCCAGAGCCTCCAATAGTCAGGCGACCATGACCATGGCAAATACAGCTATCGGAACGGTACATTACCTCTCGCCGGAACAGGCGCGGGGCGGGTATACCGATGCAAGATGCGATATCTATTCTCTGGGTGTGGTTCTTTATGAGATGCTGACGGGAATTCTGCCTTTTACGGATGAAAGTCCTGTGGCTGTAGCAATCAAACATATTCAGGAAAGCCCTGCTCCCATTCGGGAGTTAAATCCTAAGATTCCGGAATCTGTAGCACGGGTAACGATGCGTGCGATGAACAAAGATCCGGAAGCACGATATGCAACGGCGGGTGAATTTGTCAAGGATCTGCGTCAGGTTCTGATTGATCCTAACGGAGAACTTGCTTTGGGCGGTAAGGCAGAGGATATGGATACCACCATTCAGATGCATAAAATTGATGAAGAAACCATAGATAAGTACCAGAAAAACGGTGGAGCCTCCGGCGAGGAGTATGCCAAATATGCCAAGGAGATTGACCGGGAAGTGGAGGATAGAAAACTGAGAGAGATTGATGATAGACGAAGCGCAAGGGAACAAAAGAAGAAGGAACGCAAGGTAACCATGCTTGCTATTTTGTCGGCAGTTTTGGTGGTTGCAGTTTTAGGCTTTACATTCTCAGGCCTCACTGGCGGTCTGCATCTGTTTGGCGGCGGTGAAACGGTAGAGATTCCCAAATTGATTGATATGGAACTGGAAGCGGCACAAAAGGAGTACAAAGATAAGTTCAGCATCGTTCGCCGTTCAGAGACCCAGAGTGATAAGCCGGCAGGAATCATACTGGAGCAGTCACCCAGCGCAGGGGATAAGGTCGGCAAGCGTGATGATATTGTGATTTATGTTGTAATCAGTGCCGGTAACGAGGTAATTACCCTTGAAAACTATGTAGGCATGGACGGCAAAGAAGCAGAACGAAAGCTGTGGATGTCCGGTTTGCAGGTGAATATCATTGAAAAGTTCAGTGATTCGGAAGAAAAGGATAAGGTCATTGCGCAAGAGCCAATGCCCCACGGAACGATTGCCAAAGGTGGACTTGTGACCTTGTATATCAGCAAGGGATCAGAAAGTGCTGCCCCCAGTGCATCGGCAACGGCATCTGATGAGCCGACGGCAACTGCAACTGCTACGGCAACAACAACGGCGACCAAAGCGCCGGAAAACACGAACGCTCCCCAAACTTCTGCCCAGCCGGTAGAAAGCGGTGCGCCGGCGATTGGTGATTAGCCGTATGAAATACCAAGGAAGAATTATAAAAGGAATCGGCGGTTTCTACTATGTAGATACCGCCGAAGGCGTCTTTGAATGCCGTGCCAGAGGTGTTTTTCGCAAAGAGAAAATGACACCGTTGGTGGGAGATCTGGTAGAGATTTTGGTAGACGAGGCTTCCCAAACCGGAGCGATAGAGGAGATTTTTCCCAGAAAGAATGTCCTGCTTCGTCCTCCGGTTGCCAATGTCACCCAGATGGCAGTGGTGGTGGCAACAGCGAATCCACGCCCGAATCTTCTGCTTTTGGATAAATTGATTGCTTCTGCAGAATATGCGGATATTCGTCCCATAATATGCTGGAACAAGTCGGATTTGGAATCCGGCGAGGCGTATAAAAAAGTCTATGAAGACGCCGGATTTGATGTGCTGGTATTAAGTGCCCAAACCGGACAAGGTGTTGCAAAATTGCAAGAGAAACTGCAGGGCGAGGTGACGGTTTTTGCCGGCAATTCCGGTGTCGGGAAATCCAGTTTGCTCAATCAAATTCTTGGAGAAGAGACCTTTGCCACGGGTGCAGTCAGCAATCGTGTGGAACGAGGCAAGCATACCACCCGGCACAGCGAAATTGTGTCTATTCCCAATGGCGGGTATATCATTGATACGCCGGGGTTTGGATCGTTTGACTTTTCTCTTTTAGAGCCTGAGGATATGGCAGAACTGTTTCGGGAGTTTGCAGATTATACCGGAGAATGCCGATTCAGAGATTGCAGCCATACGGTAGAACAGGGATGCGGCGTGCTTAAGGCTCTGCATGAGGGAAGGATTGCACCGTCCCGTCACGAAAGCTTTTGCGCTTTGATAAGAGAAATCCGCGAGGCAAAGAAACGAAAGTGAGGAATAACCATGAAATTGAAGATTGCTCCCTCTGTATTGGCAGCAGACATTACCTGTTTAGGTGCGGAGATTCAAAAGATAGAGCAAGCCGGTGCTGACTGGCTGCATCTTGATATGATGGATGGACACTTTGTACCCAATTTTAGCTTTTCCCCTGCCTTTGTTAAGGCGCTCAGACCGGTCAGCCAAATGTTTTTTGATGTCCATTTGATGCTGGGCGAGCCGGAGCGGTACATAGATGCATTTGCCAAAGCGGGAGCAGATTTGATTACTATTCATGCAGAAGCGGCAGGAAGCAAAGAAAAGATGATTGCGCTCGCAGAGCAGATTCATGCCCATGGCATCAAAGCAGGAATTTCAATCAAGCCTAAGACTCCGGCGGACGCCATCCAAGGTGTCCTTGATAAGTTTGAATTGATTCTGGTTATGAGTGTGGAGCCGGGGTTTGGCGGGCAGTCCTATATTCCGGAAGTAAATCCCAAAATTACAGAGCTTCGAAAGATGGCGGATAGGGAAAATCCTGCGATTGAAATAGAGGTAGATGGCGGTATTACGCCTGATAATATTGCGATTCCCGTTAAGGCGGGGGCAAATGTGCTGGTGGCAGGTTCTGCGGTCTTTCAAGCCGAAAATCCGGCAGAGGCGGTAGCTGTTCTGCGGAAAAATGCCATGGAGGCGGTGAACTGAGATGAAGACTGCGGTCATTTTCTGCAGTGGCGAGATCGATGAAACGGTTTCAATCCATCGAAAAGAAACGCTGGTCATTTGTGCCGATGGCGGGTATCGTCATGCCCAAAGGCTGGGGATAGTACCGGATATGATTATCGGCGACTGTGATTCGATGGCAGAGGAATACCCTGCCGAGATACCCCATCAGCTTTACCCATCCGAAAAAGACGAAACCGATGCTTGGCTTTGCCTTGATTGGGCAATTGGGCAGGGATGTAAAGTGGTTTTGATACTTGGCGGTCTTGGCGGACGGCTG
>JAZOWR010000089.1:0-1574 GCA_045659345.1 Ructibacterium sp. | reverse complement strand
CCATGCACCCAAACTGTCATATTGTGTTCAATCGGTGATACATCATCAGCCCTCACCACAGCCCCGGAAAGATAGCCCTTCACAGCGTTTGCGGCTTCGTTGACCTTTGCTTCCATTGCGGTATAGTCTGCCGGGATCGTTGCAATGCAAGCCTGAACAATCTGTTCCGCTTTGGTGTGAAAATCAGCCACACGGACAGAAACAGCTTCGTCAAAGGCTCTGATCACCGTGATGGATTCCGTAGCCCCTGCATCCTTCATGGACTTTTCCACCATCATCAAGCCTGTAAATGTTGTGATAACATCCGTACCGCTTGTGATGCCGACCTGATAGGGGATCTTCCCGTGTTCGGTGATAGCCTGATTTTCAAGAGAAATCGTGATAGTGTTTCCAGAAATGGTGATCCCATCTTCCTGAAGAACAAACCTTCCTGAAGGCTTCTGCACATACAGGGTTGCAGAAGCATCGGAAGGAATAGAAAAGTCCTTAAAGGTGAACACAAGCTGAATACCTGTGTCAAATTGGACAACATCAATCGTCCTGACATTCCGCTTCTGGGTCAGGTAGATGTCAATTTGTTTTGTTGCTTTCATGGCATAATCCTCATTTATTGCATGAAAAAAGAGCTGATTTTGTCAGCTCCGCTTTTTATTGAAATAGCTTTCAATCATTTGGGAGATCTCTACAGGGACTTCCTTTGATGTTGCGCCGTTATCCATATATGCTGCGAAGTTTTCAGCCCACGCCTCAACACGCCTTCCACCGCTCAGAGAACCGCTTGAACCTGCATACACAGAAATTTTTACCGATTTAACCTCTAACTCTTTCGATGCCGTTAGTGCGTGAGACAGTGAAAATCCTGTGTCATAATCTACTGCGTGACCTATTTCGTGCCACAGAGTGCCTGAATAAGTTTCGGTAGCATGATATCTCTTCCGAAGTTTCCACAATGATCTCTCGTTTTCTTTCGCTTGTCTTTCTGTGAACGCCTTAATACTTCCGGACTTTTTCAACTTGATGGTATTGTTTCTATCATTGAATATTGCGTAAGCCGTCCCATTCGTACCACCAAAGCGAATTGTCAAGCCATTGATTGTTTTGCCGCCCATTTTCCTCTCAAATTCGCTCAATACTTTTACGGTTTCTCTGAGGAAATCGGCGTTGACACCGGCGGTGTCTTCAATCTTCGTTTTAATGTTTTCGGAAGCCCATGCGGTAAGCTGTTTTCTGTCCATCGAAGAAAAGTCGGGCTTGGTTTGTGCCGTCCCCCCAATTGCCATTGATCTATATTCCACCGCTTCCCGTCTTCGTGTCCTTCGCCCTTGATCGGTGGAAGGTGTCTGTGTCGGATAAAGTTCTTCAGCCGCCTTGAGATAGGTCTTTTTGTAGTCTTCAAAGGTTTCGGATTTGTCAAGCCCGAAATACTCAGCCCTTTTCTGCAAGGCTTCAAGCTCTGATTCATCCAAAGCCCACCTTGCTCTTTGAAGCAAAGCACATCGGCAATTCACGACCTCTGCCGCACCGCCGGAAGGATCGCCGGGGAACATCAGACCATTGCTGAAGGGCTTGTCAAG
>JAZOWR010000088.1:0-2107 GCA_045659345.1 Ructibacterium sp. | reverse complement strand
AGCGGTTATCGAACAGATGCTTGCAGTCTGCATCATTGACAAGCACCATGGGGAAACGGAGAGTTCCGGCTTTGCTCATCGCCTTGAGGCGAAGAATACCGGTAGTAGTCTCTTCACAGCCGCCGATGACGTTATCGATATCATCAACGAACTTGGTGTGCATCATATTAACAAGGTCGCCGCCGTCATCAATGATGATATTGGGCTTGCACGAGAGAGCCTTCTCTATATCCTCAAAGTACAGTTCCTCGCTTGCACCGTGGTGAGCATATACTTCAAGGCCGCCGGCAACAAGAGCTGCTGCAACATCGTCCTGGGTAGACAGGGGATTGGAGCCGGTAATATGCATCTCGGCACCGCCGGAAGCAAGAACACGGCAAAGATAAGCGGTTTTTGCTTCAAGATGAACGCTGAGAGTTATTTTGAGACCAGCAAAGGGCTTGGTTTCGATAAAGTCTTTTTCAATAGCGTTAAGTATGGGCATATTTCTGGAAACCCACTGAATTTTCTTTTCTCCGGAAGGAGCAAGATTGATATCGGTAATGCTGCTCATATCTGAATTCCTCCATACAAATGTTAACAATTCGCTAAAGGATATTCTACCACCCGTAAGCATCAATTACAACACAAAGAAACATAAAAATCCCGCTTTGCTGCAAAAAAACAAAGCGGGATTTATTGTTTTGTCAGATATCAACACCGACCATTTTGAGCCCGCACCACACGAGCACAATAAACATGGCTCCAAGCACCGCAAAAAGAGGCGCCGGGATTTGCTCGGCAATGTTTTTACGTTCCCCTACCGACTCTTTTATATAGTCGTTTGCAACTTTCTCCGCTTCCTTCAAAACGCTGTCTGCGGAACCGCCTGAGGCAAGAAAATCGCCTCTGACTATAAATATAGCCTGTTCAAAAATCTTAGGGTCCGGAGAACGGACTACAATGACCTTTTTGGTCGTACCTTTTACCACTTTCTTGCCCTCCTGCCGTTTTCTGGTTTCTATCTCTACCCAGTTTAACCGTTTAGGGAGTGGCTTATACGCTGTACCGGGAGTATATACCCGCGTTTTTCCAAATCTTTTAAAAACACTCAATCTGTTAGCTGGCATACTCTTCAATCCCGGTTATCGATTCTCACCGCAAGCACCGTCATATCATCGATGCTGCCGTACTGTGCCAACGCTGCCTGAACGGTTTCTCTGGCAAGCGCTTTCGTATCCTTGCCCTCAAATGTTGTCAGTATTGCCCTTATCCAATCGTCATTTGATTCGGCAAGCACTCCGTCGCTTGCGACGATTGCAAGATTGCCCGGGCGCAGGCGCATTTTAACAACATCCGGCTCGCTCTCATCGCCGCAGCTTAGACCGGCCGCAAGATTCTCGCATCTGACACGTTTAACCATATGACCGCTGCGCACATAGCTCGGCGCTGCACCGTACTTATAAAATCCAGCCTCACCCGTAAAGAGATTTATGCTCATAAGGTCAACCGTGGCAAAGCCCCAATCATCTCCGTTTTTGAGAAGCATCATGGAATTAAGTATCTTCATGGCGACAACGGGTTCAACGCCCGCCTTAAGAAGGTGCTCAAGTATCTTCACAACTACCACACTCTCCTTCGCGGCATCGGGACCGCTACCCATGCCGTCTGAAAGGATTATGTTCAGAATGCCCTGTTCCGTCTTGAAATACGTGCCCCTGTCTCCGGAAACATTCTCGCCGTTTTTCTTCTTCGATGCAATTCCAACGCTAACGCAATACGGCTCTGCTTCAACAAGGTTCATTCTCCCTTCGCTGCCGTTATCTGCGGCAGCACGGCATAGACGAACACCGACGATAGATGACAGTCTGTCGAGATACCCCGGCTCCACCATGAGTTTTTGCAGCCTTGCGCTTTCAATTATTATCCGCAGACGACCGTTTTTGTCTCTGAAAACAGAAATATCCGCATCAATGTCAATACTGCTCATATAGCGTCCTATGCGCCGCTGCGCAAGCAAGTCGGGACCATAAGAATTCTGTAGTTCATCGGAAACATTACTGAGTATTTTTGCAACCTCGGCATACTGCGAATATGCAGCAGTCTTGTTTTCAAGCAAACGGTTAGC
>JAZOWR010000087.1:0-3336 GCA_045659345.1 Ructibacterium sp. | reverse complement strand
TCACTTAAGAGCTTTATTGCATTTTGGGTTCGAATATCATCATAGAAAGTCAAAAAATCATCCAAAAATAACGGCTCTGTTCCATCTCCGATTAACTCACCCAATGCAAGCCTGAGTGCAAAATAAATCTGCTCATAGGTTCCCCGGCTGAAGTACCCTGCCTCCATCGGCTGACCGATACCGTCTCCAACGCGCATCAAATACGCATCAGAAACACGGACATCATGATATTTTCCGGAGGACAGCACCTCCAAAAACTGTTTCATCCTTGTATGGATTCGCGGTGCGAAATTATTTTTCCTCTCCTCACTGACTTTGGCAAGCACCTTGATTGCAAGCTCGGTTGCCTTTAACTGCGTTTCAGCTTCTAGAATTCTTTCTTCTATTTGGCAAATTTCTGCCTCAACATCTGCCGGATTCTTACCGCCATGATAAACATAACTCAGTTTACCTTCCAGTTCTTTCATATCGCGCAGCGTATCCATCTGTTCCTTTTGATTGTTCTGTATTTCCTCTGAAAGATTACGCGCAAGAAGATGTTCCTCTTTTTCCGTCAACTCTTGTAATTGTAGTAACTGTTCTTTATCTTCTCCACTTAGCAAGGCATCATACGCATTGCGATAACTTTCTACCTCAAGCTCTGCCTTTCTGCAATCCTCTTGTCCCTTGCGAAGTTCATCCAGCGATTGACAGGAGAACTGAGCAAGAATCGCAGAAAGTTCCTGTTTGCACTCCGCATATTCGGTCTGTATAGCAGCAGTCTCGGTGTCCTGGCGTTCTTGTTCTTGCTTTAATTCCCGATAGGCTTGGAAGGCTTTTCTTCGGACTAAAAATCCACATATTCCAAGCATCAAGCCAGATGCAACACCACATCCTAGCGCCAACTGCCAAAAGGGAATTCGAAAAACACCTAAAATCAGTGACAAAAACAGTAACCCTAAACCAACCGCAATCAGTATTCGTCCGATTATGGATTCCTGATACCTTTTTTTAATTTTATCTTCCAGTCCTCTTCTATCATACTCTATTTGCTTCATTCGGTCAAGAGTTTCTATTCTTCTTTTTAACTCTTCTGCCTCCCAAAGCATCTCAACAGAAAGCGTGCCAAATCTTAAACAAACTTCAGATTCTTCTGTCTGTTTTATCAATTGTTCCAATCTGTCTGCCTCACGCAGCTTGGAGCGCTTTCCCTCCGTTTGCTGCAGTCGCTTCTGTTCCTCTAAAAGAAGCTTGAATTCTTCGCCCTCTTTTTGAAGCAATTTTAGCTTTTGTTCTAATACCTCATACCTTTGTTGATCACTCTTGCGTTGTTCCTGCTGCGACATCAGCATAAACCGTTCGTGGATTTTCTCTTCTTTTTCCTGATACAATTGATCCAAAAGTCCGGGAACGCCACGCTTATCCTTGGCACGCAGGGATTTTCTTATCTGCTCCAAGGTATCCCTGGCAGCATCTACAGAAAATTCTTCTTCTCCAGTCTCACTCAGATTCGTCAATCGACGGGTCAGTTCCTCATCGGTCCCTATAGGAAAATTGCTCCCCTGTCGAAACCAGAATGTTTTTTCAAATGTTTCTAAAGGAACTTGAAACAATTTCTCGCCCGGTTCCACATCTAAAAACTCAGTGAGTCTTGTGCCCGTGATTGCATCCAGTACATCCAGTTTATCTCCGGAGGGAGTCTTTCCTATCCGTCGATAAATTTCTATTTTTCTGTCATCTGCAATAACGGTCAAACTACCTTCTGCACACTTTTCTCCCCATGGAATGATCCGTTCTCGATCCCGGAGCGTCATTCCGGAACTTTTTCTTTGGTTGGGAACTCCGTAAAGCATGGTTCTTAAAAACAACTGCAGGGTTGATTTTCCTACCTCGTTCGCTCCGTAAAAAATCTGAAAACCTTTCTGAAACGAAATCTTCTTATTCTTAAATTTACCAAAGGCGGTAAGCTGTGCTTCCTCAATACGAACCATCACAGTTTCCCCCTTTCTATGGCATCAAGACCCATTTTAAGCGCAAGGTAGCCAATCTCCTTTTCCTCTTCACAAAGCGCATCAATCTCCTTGCACATTGCTGCTACAAAGTTGCCGCGCAAACTGTTTTCTCTTGCAAGTTTTTCAAGGTTATACGCCGGACGGGTTTCATCACGAAGTTCTATATAAAATGCCCTATCCTTGAGCTGTTCACATAGTATATCAATTCTCAAGGAATCCATATTTGCCTCACCCTTAAGAAGAATGCGATAACAATGCTCATTTCCTCTCTGCTCTATCAAAGAAACAATTTTTTCTTGTATCTCGATGCTATCACAACATGAGGAAATATCTATCTCAAAAACTAAAAAACGCCGTTTGGAAATTGGGACCCACTCTGCACGAAGAGAACCCTTTTCTACCGTCCCGGTAAGATAGACTCTCTCACCGGATTCGTCAAAGCCACGCCCCTCGGGGATTCCCGGGTAGGCATAATATTGTTCTACGTTTCGTTCAATGCCTCCATACTGATGAATATGTCCCAGTGCAGCATAATCCACACCGCTTGCCTTTAATGCGTCCTTTTGAATTGGATTATACAGACTTTTACCGTCATTCGATACCAATTCTCCGTGCAGAAGCAAAAGATTACACCAATCATCTACCAACTCAAGGTCATCCATCAGGGATTTTTCCTCATGCTTTTTAAAAAAGCTTCTCCCATGTATCCGGGTCTTTAACTCAGGAATATCTACATACTCCATCTCTGTGCCAAAAATATACACATTACCTCCCCAATCATCCTTCATGTACGGAGAATCCGGTGTCATTGGGTCGTGGTTGCCGGCTACAAGAAAAACTCGGGTTTGGGGAATCTGTGCAAAACAACGCTTTAAAAAAGCAATCGTCTCTCCTGATACAAACCGACCATCAAACAGGTCGCCTGCAATTAACATAAGGTCACATTCGCCTGCTTTTTCACATATACGCGCAAATGTCTGCATCACTTCTTTCCTCCGAAGCTCTGCCTGTTTAGGCGTAAACCTGGCTGTAAACGGAGTATCAAAATGAATATCTGCTGTATGCACAAATGTCGGCATGGCACTCCCTCCCGCTTGTAACAACAAAGGACGCTTTGGGGCGTCCTTTAGAAAATTATTCCTATTCTTCCTCAGGCATTTCCCAAGTATGATATACATTTTGCACATCGTCATTTTCTTCCAGCATATCAATCAATTTTTCCATCTTCTTGACCGCCTCCGGGTCATCTAAAACCGTTGTGGTCTGGGGGAGATAGTTGATTTCTGCCTGCACAAAGCTGTAACCTTTCTGTTCCAATGCTTCACGAACCGCACTAAAACCTTCG
>JAZOWR010000086.1:0-1809 GCA_045659345.1 Ructibacterium sp. | reverse complement strand
ACCGCTTGGCCTCCGACTTCATCGGCATGCGGTGTGTATCTTGCTTTTCTTTCTAAAACCGTAGTTGATCTGGCGACGGGGCAGGCATCAGGTAATCTTCTTCGTACCGGTTTACTGCTTGTTGCAGTAATTGCGATTCAGATTGCAATGCAGGCAAGGATTACTGTTTTTCATGTCCATACTTCAGTTTCTCTGCGTTTTAAGTTGCAGACAGAGTTGTTTGAACGCCTTTTGCACAAGCAAAAGCTAGCGGCAGACCGTTTCCATTCCGGCGAATTGGTTCATCGCCTTTCTGGTGATACCGGGATAGTTGCTGAGGGTGTGACAGAGATGGTTCCGTCTCTGCTGTCGATTGGAGCAAGGATTGTCTTTAGTTTTGTTGCCCTGTTGTTACTTGACTGGATGTTAGCGCTTCTTTGTGTAGCTGCAGGCTGCGTGATGCTTTTGGCAGCATACCTCTATCGCAAAAAGACCGGTGATTTGTTTCATAAGTGCCGGGAGAGTGAAGGTAAGATCCGTTCCTTTTTGCAGGAATCGGCACAAAACCTTTCGGTGATACAGGCGTTTTCTGTACATAACATGATTTTGCGGTTGCTTGGCAAAGCACAGAATGAATCATATAGTCTTACTATTCGTAAAAATCGCATCAGCATTGGTGCAGGGGTCTGCTTATATATAGCAATGACCATTGGCTATTATGCGGTGCTGGGCTGGGGAGCTTGGCGGATTTTCGCCGGTGAAATTACTTTTGGTACTTTGACCGCAGTGTTGGGTCTGACAGGTGATATTTCCACTCCCTTTCAACAGTTGGCGTCCTTGTTTCCGCAGTATCTTGCCTTTTCTGCTTCGGCAGAACGGTTAGAAGAGCTGGAAACGCTGCCGCAGGAAACTGCTCCTTTGCAAAAGGACCCCGAAAATTTATATCAGCAAATGACAGCCATCTGTCTTAACGAACTGACCTTTTCTTACGGAGAGGGACCGGTTTTAAATCAGGCAAGCGGCTGCTTTGAAAAAGGCAAACTTACAGCGGTCACCGGAAAATCCGGCGCAGGAAAAAGCACTCTGCTTAATTTGATGTTGGGGATTCTCCCCGCAGACAGCGGAAACATTATTGCATCCCTTGCCGACGGTACCGTGGTATCCTTGGATGCCTACCGCAAACTGTTTGCATATGTTCCTCAGGATTTTTTGTTGCTATCCGGCACAGTTCTTGAGAATATCACCCTCTTTGATGAGGAGCCGGACAGACAACGGCTAAAAAATGCAATTGAAATTGCGTGTCTGAGTGAGGAAATTGCAAATCTTCCTCAAGGTGTGGATACCCAATTGGGCGAGGGCGGCAGCCGGCTTTCCGGAGGCCAGCGTCAGAGGATGGCGATTGCCAGAGCCCTTTACAGCAATGCGAATGTCTTGCTTTTGGATGAATCCACATCAGCTCTTTCCGCAGACACAGAAGAAAAGATTCTTCTTGCTCTGCGTCAGACCGGTAAGACGGTGATATTTGTTACACACCGTGCTTCGGCAGTTGCCCTCTGTGATGCGAAATCCACCATCAAAGATGGCAAGCTTATCAATTTGTAAAAGGATTAACTTTATTATAAAGACATTTCTAAGGAGGAGATGTAGGTGTTAAAACGAGTAGTTAGTTTAATGGTAGGCATTGCGTGCTTGATCTCTATGACCAGCGCATTTGCGGCAATCACCTATGACGCTACGACAACTGAGTATTATTCACAAAGTCAAATTAAGGTAACCTCTACCGTAACAGGTGAGACTGGTGATGTAGCAACTTATTTGGTATTTGACGAA
>JAZOWR010000085.1:0-4503 GCA_045659345.1 Ructibacterium sp. | reverse complement strand
AACAGTATATCCGAAGACTTGAAAAACGCTAAAAATGTTGCGACAAAAATGATCAAGGGGTGTCTTCCGGAAGCTTATGCAGCAGGAATAAATTTCGGTACATATTCTATTGAGATCACAACAAGATTAGACACAAGCTTTACACTATTCGACTTTAGCACAGTTACAAGACTTATAAAAGATAATCCTAATCTTTTACCGGCTTTAAAACCTTTATCCAAAACAGCACAGGAAATTCGAGACGAAAAAATAAAAAGATGGACAAAAAAGCAGATTCAAAGCACATGCCTTCAAGGAATACTTCAAGGCGAAAGCATCCCGAACATTGCTGAAAGAATTAGTAATATCACAAAGCAAGAGGCAAAGTCAACCATTAGATATGCCAGAACTATGGTGACAGGCGCCGAAAATGCCGGACGAGTAGGAAGTTATAAACGTGCTGAAAATATGGGCATACAGCTTGAACAACAGTGGGTTGCTACGCTTGATGATAGAACAAGAGATGAGCACCGACAAATGGACGGTGAGCATGTGCCGGTTGGAGAATCTTTTTCAAACGGCTGCGAATATCCCGGAGACCCTGCCGGAGATCCGGAAGAAATATGGAATTGCCGTTGTACTTTGGTGCCATATATTACCGGTATTCCTGAGATAGAAGAAAACAACGATATTTCAGAGCTGGAAGGAAGAAACACCGACCACATGAGCGAAGAGTCATATAACGACTGGAAAAAGGCACACGGCAAATCTCAGCCGATAACAAAGCAAAAGGAAACAAGCCAAAAGATAAAAAGTATTTACGTCGGAAAATACAAGTCTGCGGCTGAGAGGCTAAAGGACGTGGAACTTTGAAAGAGATCACAGTTAAATTTGATGACTATTCCGACAAATTTATTGAGGAGCTAAACGATAAGCTTGTAACAGCTCTCGAGGCTTGCGGACTTCAAGCGGAAAGGCATGCAAAGCTAAAGTGTCCTGTTGATACCGGAAGACTCAGAAACAGCATTACACACGAACAAACCAACGAAACGACGGAAACAGTCGGTAGTAATGTTGAATATGCGCCATATGTAGAATTAGGGCATACAACTCCGAGCGGTGGAACAGTGCCGCCACAGCATTTTCTACAGTCTGCAATAGAAGATCATACATCAGACTATCAGGCGATTATAAAGCAGTATCTATCTGAATAAATAATATATACTATTTGTATATTATTACTTGACATTTTGGAGGGAGTGTTATACTATAAGTATAGAGCAAAACGTAAAATCAAAAATAATTCCTATCAAGTGTGAGTGCGGCAAGACTCTTGGGTTTCTTGAGAATGGAGAAATTCACTTGAAATGCCGGACTTGCAAGCGGATAAAGGTTGTAGCATTCCGAAAACCAAAACCGAATAACAGATAGAGAGCTATCATGCCGAGAGCATACGAGCCAATCAGTACAAAGTAACGTGCTGATTGGCTCTTTTTGCGTTTTGCGACGAAATACGGATTCTAATCTCGAAGAACAGAGACCGAAGAAAAGGAGAATTTACATGTCACTTTCAAGAAAATCGTTAAAAGCTATGGGACTCACAGATGAGCAGATTGAGAGCGTTGTTGAAATGCACTCGGAGACAGTAACCGGGCTGAAAGAAAAGCTTGAGGTAGCGGAAAAAAGTAATCAGTCAACAGAAAAAATCAAGTCTGATTATGAAAAAGCAAAGCAGGAGCTTGAAGAGCTGAAAAAGACCGCCGCAGAAAATGCAAAGTATAAAGAAAGTTACGAGGCGTTGAAAGGTGAGTATGACGGGTACAAGGCAGATGTTGAAACAAAGACAGCAAAAGAGGCCGCAGACAAAGCTTTTACTAAATGGCTAAGAGATAGCGGATACAGCGAAAAAGGGGCTGCAAAGATAGTTAAATATGGCGGCTATAAGCCAGAGTTTAACAAAGACGGCAGTATCAAAAACGCTGAAAAGTTTGCTGAAAGTATTGAAGCCGAATGGTCGGAGTACAAAGGTCAAACGAAAGTTGAAAGTGCAAGGGCAGAAACTCCCCCAACTAATACAGGCGGCAAAGCAAAGCCGACCAAAGATGAAATTATGAAAATTCAGAACACAGCCGACAGACAGAGAGCAATAGCGGAAAATCCTGAGCTGTTCGGGCTGAAATAATGAAAGGAGAACAAAAACATGGCAGTTGCAGTAGACAACACAGTAGTATCAACAGACCTCTCAGCGGTGAGAGAAGTGGATTTTGCATCCAGATTCACTAACGAAATCACAATTCTTAAAACAATTCTTGGTAACGTTCGCATGGAGAAGCACGTCCCGGGAACTCAGCTCAAAGCGAAAAAGGCAGTCGTTACACTTAACACAAGCAGTG
Source organism: Ructibacterium sp. (assembly GCA_045659345.1). Classification (GTDB taxonomy): domain Bacteria; phylum Bacillota; class Clostridia; order Monoglobales; family Monoglobaceae; genus Ructibacterium. Next base: position 2,131 of record JAZOWR010000085.1, on the reverse strand, counting down.
TCGGCGAGGGTGAAACCATTCCTTATAATGTTGTAACTTACACTGAAACAAGTGTTGGTACCCTCTCTTGGGACAAGCAGAAGATCGGCGTAACGATGGAGGCTATCAGCAAGCACGGCTATGACGCCGCTGTTCAGATGGCTGATGATGATATGCTTTACCGTCTGAGATCAAAGATCGTTTCAAACTTCTTTACCTTCCTCCAGACTGGTACACTCTCTTCAACATATCTTACATATGACTTCAAGTCAGCTCTTGCAGAGGCTCAGGCTCAGGTTCAGACAAAGTGGGAGAGCATGGACAAGGGCTATTCTGACATTATTGCATTTGCAAACACAAAGGATGCGTATAGATATCTTGGTTCTGCCGATATCACAACGCAGACAGCCTTTGGCATGACATACATTGAAAACTTCCTGGGCTATAGTAAGCTCTTCCTGACAAGCAAGATTCCGCAGGGCAAGATTGTTGCAACACCTTCACAGAACATTGTTCTGTACTATGCTGATGTAACAACAGGCGACTTTACAAAGGCAGGCTTCCAGTTCAGAACAGACGGCGAGACAAACCTTATTGGTGTACACGTCGAGGGCAACCATAACACAGACGTTTCAGAACTTTCAACTGTTTCCGGTACTGCTGTTTTTGCTGAGTATCTTGACGGTATCGCAGTAATCAACATCGAGGAAGTAATGCCCGTTCTTACTGTTACTTCTGCGGCAGGCTCATCCAGCGGTAAAACTGCAATCACAGTTACCGGTTATACTCTTGGCAGTGGCGACAGCTACAAGTACAAAGTTACTGATGATGAAATTGTTGTTCGTAAGGGTGACGGCGCAACCGGCTGGACTTCTTGGAACGGTTCTGCTGAAATCACAGCGGCAACCAACAAGCACATCGCAATAGCTGTATTTAACGATAGCAAGGTTGTAGCAGCAGGCGAGGCAACGGTTACAGCGGCAACCTGATACTAACGAGAAAATGACCATATCAAAGGAGTGACAGGGTCGTGGCTTTAAGCGAAAAAACAATTTTTAAAGTATGTTCTTATCTGCGTAATTGGTTTGATAAAAATCAGAATCGGCATTTAGGAACGATCACAATAACAAACGGCGCACTTGCTTCAACATATGGGTTGCACGCTGGTCAGTATTTCCGGATTATTGGGAGTGCAAAAAATGACGGCGTGTATATCTACCCTGTCACAACTTTGTATGACGAAACTTTTGATGGTGCTATTTTAGGAATGGCTATCCCTTCCGCAGTTATAGATATCATGGAAGAGATAGAAGCATGGAACGCAAAATATGGCGGCGCGGCTTCTGTGAATATGTCGCCTTTTAACTCCGAGAGTTCCGGCGGCTATTCATACAGCAAAAGCAGCGGAGGAAACGCAGATACCACAAAGGATAAAGCCGGAACTTGGCAAGGTGCATTCGGTGCCGAGCTACAACCCTGGAGGAAAATCTAAATGAGTTTACTTGATGAGTATATATCTTTGACCGGTGGCTGTGTGATGCTTGATAAGCGCACGGAAAAAGATGGATATGGCGGTTTTGTTGTTGTATATGTTGAAGGTGCTGGTTTTGATGCTGCAATCGTTCTTGATAGTTCAATTCAGGCCAAAATTGCAGAACAACAGGGAGTCACAGGTCTTTACACAGTAACAACGAATAAAAACATCAATCTGCAATACCATGATGTTTTCAAAAGGCTATCAGATAACAAAATTTTTCGCGTTACCAGTGACGGAGACGATAAGTATACGCCACTTTCTTCGAACCTTGACATGAGGCAAGTATCAGCGGAAGAGTATGTATTACCATCAAACAGTTAAAATCACAAATAACGTTTAGCAAGGAGGGCGGCACTTTTTGATACTAACCTCACGCAGGGCGAATTATATTATTATTTCGGTTGCATCAACACCGACAAACAACACAGTTTAACGCCTGATGTCGTGAAGTTTAGAGAAGTGGTGCCGTCTTTTTTAATAACAAAAAAAGGGGAGTGAAAAAAATCGAACCGACAACAAACAGAGAAATGTTTTTAGCAGCGGCCGGAGGTCAAAGTATAACACTCCCGGAAGCAGTTACAAAAGAAGAAAAGTTTTTGAAAGCAATTGTTGATA
>JAZOWR010000084.1:0-5806 GCA_045659345.1 Ructibacterium sp. | reverse complement strand
AGCTGAAACTTAGACGGCAGCTTCTCTTTTTCTTCTCCCGCACCGCAGCAGGCAAAAAAATCATAGTCCCGAACCGATGGCGGAGAGGGCTGTAAGCCAAATCCTTTCATTATCTTCATATCATTTCCTCCGCTTCCATTCATCCTTGTATGTATCCGCCTTGATTGCCGCCTTGGTGAAGCTGTTGTTCTTCCACCACGCAACGGCAGAGGTTGCAAAGGTAGCAATCAAGGACACCAGCTGATAAACCTCATCGTTGGCAAAAGGCAGTGCCTCTTTCCCGAACACTGCTAAAAACTGATTGATGAGTGCCAAAAACAATACAATCGTTCTGGCAATGGTATCTGCTTTTACCTTCATGATGAATTCCCCCTTATTTATGATATTCTTCCAAATCGCTGATACGGTGGTTAATAACCTTGATTGCCTCGGTTTCCACCGCATCCTTCTGTTCCAGGTCATAGACCCGCTCAATGACCTTGTTATGCTTTTCCACTTTTTTCTCCAACTGCTCAATCCGATAGGTGGTCAGCCTGTTTGCGGTGAGAATGCCGGCAAGAGAACCGATAAATGTTCCCGCCAGAGAAAGCAGAGCCACAATCACTTCTGTACTCACAGTTCCGCTCCCTCCGGCAAGTCTTTTTTTGCTCGAATTTCCACCATGGAAAAATCAGTAGTTGCCAAAAGTGCCACTGCACCTTTCCAAATATTTGCTGTTTCTTCATCCCCGTCGTTTAAGTGGATATACCAGCCGTCGCGTGCGGTTATCCTGTACGAAACAACAGGACTTCCAAGTGGTCTAACATCGCAATGTTCAATGTTCGGAATTTCATAAACTTTCATAATAAACATCCTCCTTATTATCCTAATTGCCAGTTTTTATTACTGATTTGTAAAACTTGTTCATCGCTCATTCTATTAATTACATCTGTATGGAGCACGATTTTTTTAGCAGTTTCTCCAGTTAAATCTTTCAACGCATGAATAACACTATCCACGCTTTCTGTGGTTAATAAATTTGAGTCTGCTAAAGTAATCGGAAACGCAATTACACTATCTTCTGTAAAAGTTAGATTTTTTAGTGCTTTGCAATAGTAAAACGCGTTCGTTTCGCTGGTCAACTTTTCTGTTACCTTTAATGTCAAATCAACCAAATAGCGTGCTCCGCCATCAGCACCATTAAATGTTTGATGCATGCTCTCCAAGTTACTACCGTCTATATAGATATGGTTAACATTTGCATTAGCAAATGTTTGTGTCATTGACTTGCATCCTGAAAAATCTATATCAATAGTTGATAAATCTAGTGTAAATTGGGTGCCTCTTCCAAAACACATGAACAATCCTTGACTTCCTCTTGTATTAACATTAGCATCATTAAATCTAATCGGATATTTTGGTTTAAAGTTTTCTGGTGTCCAACCAATACCTCCGAATCCAAAACTGTAATCAGTCCTATTCCCATTCCGTTGAAAATTATCCCAAAAGCAGTCATATTCCGCTTTCTGTCCAGCCTCATAGACCTTTGGTACATTTTCCGCAATGATTTGGGCGTTTTCTTTCATGCTCATGCCTCATCACCCCCGATTAAGCTCTCCTGCGTCTCAATAATGTTTTCAAGCTCGGCATTGACAGACTCAAGTTCTGCAAGCCGATTCTCCAGTGCAGTAATGGTGGCTTGGAAATTCTCAATCGCAGCATTCACCGTCTCTGCCACATGTTTTTCAGTCGCAAGAGGTTCCTTGTCAGCTCCTACAGTAACGCCGCCAGCGAACCAACCGTTGCCTTGCTTATCAAGGGTATACGCATTTCTGCGGTTTTCTTCTCGGCCGCCGTTTCCGACTATATGCAACATGTTTTCATCCGGCAGATTATATCTTCCATGCACCATTTGCTCCTCTGCATTAGCAACTACTCCATCGCCCATCGCAAACGAGCACGGAGCATTGGCAACAGCTACATTTCCAAAAGCAACGCTACAGCTTTCATTGGCTTCACTCCCGTACCCTCCGGCAATCGAATATCCTCCCACCGCCTTTGTATCAGCGCCCATAGAGGTGCTATAATTGCCTGAAGCCATTGTATCAACTCCCAACGCCGTGGCGGCAACTCCTATAGCTTTGGGATACAGCCCCATAGCAACAGAATAACTGCCATTAGCAATAGCCAAATTCCCCATAGCAACAGAACTGTCACCACTTGCAGTGCACATATATCCTCCGGCAAATGAGTTTGCACTGCTTCCCTTTGACCCTCTCCCCATGGCCGTAGAAAAACTTCCCGATGCTATGCTTTTGTAGCCTGAGGCAAATGCAGCATTCCCGGTTGCTGTTGTGCATCTTCCCATGGCAATGGCATGTCTTCCGCTTGCGACATTGCCTGAATCGAACTCACCCTTTTCATCATAGACCCGCTCTTGAATATCACCTATTACGGTTGAACCTTCCTCAGCGGTCACGGTTTTGCCGTAGCTTGGAGCTACCGTCTTGTTTTTTTCTCCTCGAACAGGAATATTGTCTATCTGCAACTGAAGGCCTGTCCTTAAATTTTCGATAATCTGCTCGACATAGCGTTTTAACCAGGCGGTAGGACCTGTGCTGGCATATTCTTTTCCTTTTGAATTAATCCAAATCGCCATAAAATCACTCCTTTTTCTTTTTATTCCTTGAGGCTTCCGGCTATGGGAAAAGTATACAAAAAGAAGCATGCCAATTCGTGCCATACATCAATGGAAAAAGGTTGCAATACGAAGAAAAATATGTTAAAGTAGAAGATAAGAAATGAAAGGGCGTGAAAACTATGCTAAAAGGGAATTTAATAGTCGGTCAGTCCGGAGGTCCTACGGCAGCAATCAATGCAAGTCTTGCCGGTGTATTCCAGGCAGCAAAAGAAGCAGGAATTGAAAAAATTTACGGCATGTGCAACGGCATTGAGGGACTTCTGCAAGAATCCTATGTTGATTTAGGAGACTGCCTGAAAACCGACCGGGATATCGAACTGTTAAAACGCACCCCCGCATCCTTCCTTGGCAGCTGTCGGTTTAAGCTTCCGGACAGAAACAAGGATGAAGCACTGTATCAAAAACTGTTTGCCATTCTACAAAAGCTAAATATTAAATATTTCATCTATATTGGCGGAAACGATTCTATGGACACCATCATGCAATTGTCCGCCTGGGCAAAGGCCACCGATTGCGACATCCGCTTTATGGGTGTTCCCAAAACCATTGACAACGACCTTGTCCTAACCGACCACACACCCGGCTATGGCAGTGCTGCTAAATTTGTGGCATCTACTCTGAAAGAGATTATCTGCGATAGCAATGTGTATGGCATGGAATCTGTCACGATTATTGAAATCATGGGCAGAAACGCCGGATGGCTAACCGCTGCATCGGCTCTTGCTAAGGGAGAGGACTGCCGAGGTGTTGACCTGATTTATCTGCCGGAGAGAACTTTTGATACTGCCGAGTTTATCCATCGAGTAGATAATCTCAGAAAAACACAAAAAACCATTGTGGTTGCCGTTTCCGAGGGCATTAAGAACAAAAACGGTGACTATGTGTTTGAAGAAGATGCTAGCATCTGCGACGAAGTCGATGCCTTTGGGCACAAAAAGCTGGATGGTGTAGCTACCTATCTTGCCGGCAAGGTGAAACAAGCCCTTGGCATTAGATCCAGAGGTATCACACTAAGTACCACCCAGCGCTGCGCGTCTCATCTGGCATCTCTGCAGGATATTTGCGAAGCAGAACAGGCAGGCTTTGAGGCTGTACGCGCTGCAACAGCAGGCAAAACCGGCGAGATGGTAGTCTTTCGACGGGAGTCGGATGCTCCCTACCGACTGGTAACGGAAACCTGTGATGTCAACCAGATTGCAAATATGGTGAAAGAGGTTCCGCAGGATTGGATTTCTCAGGACGGCACCGGCCTTACCGAGGCGTTTTTTACATACTGCCGCCCACTGATTCAAGGCGAGCTGCCGCCTATTATGGCAGATGGTTTACCCCAGCACTTGACTTTAAAAAAATAAGAAAAAAGAGATGCCCTTGGGCATCTCTTAATTGCTATTCGTCTGTCTTTCCAAGGATATGATCTCTGAAGAAAAAGGTGATTGCCCACAATCCCCCAAGTCCTACCACCGTGAAGATGATGCGGGACAAAACCGATAACTGACCGCCAAACAGAGCGGCTACCAGATCAAACCCAAAAAGACCGATACTTCCCCAGTTGAGGGCACCTACAATTATTAAAATTAAAGCAAGTATATCCATAAGAATCTCCTTTCTTGGATTTCATTTTTTCAAAGTTAGTTTATACATCTTTTTTTAAATCATACCTTATTTTAAAAATTTTCATGAAGGAAGGCGGTCAACATCAAACGAAAAATTGTTGCAACTATTTTTGCCGGCGTTGTCCTTGCCGGAATCCTTTTGGTGTTCTGGATTGGCGGAATCATCATGGGAAACTCTGCTTCAGGCACGCCCGCCTTTCATCAGCCACCGAATTATCTTCTGATTCTTGGCTGTCGGATAGATGGCGAAGAACCCGGCTCCTGCCTAAGTGAGCGGATAGACGCAGCCGTGGACTATTTAAACGCTCATCCCGATTGCATGGCGGTGGCAAGCGGCGGCCAGGGCGACGACGAGGTTATTTCAGAAGCAGAGGCAATTGCCCGCACTCTGGAGAAACGGGGTATTGAATCCAAGCGAATTTTAAAAGAAGAGCGCTCTACCAGCACCTTGGAGAATTTTCTTTTTACCAAAGAACTATTGGATGAAAGGGAACACGGCAATTCTTATTTCATTGCATTTTCTACCAACGATTTTCATGTATACCGTGCCGGAAAGCTGGCAGAAAGGGCAGGGTTTGTCAACCCAATTGCAATCTCAGCCAAATCATCTGCTATGAACTTTTACCTCAACTTCCCACGGGAGATTTTGGCTACTATGGCACAAATACGATAGGAACTCTGCCTTACGGCAAAGACAGTTACCATAGAGTTTTTATGATAAAAAAGAACGGTTTGCTCATTGAGCAAACCGTTCTTTGATTACAATCTCTTCTAGGGTTCGTTTGGGAACATGGATTGTCCCGTCTTGGTCCATGTAATACTTGATGTTTCCGTCTTTGACCGGCTCTGCCACACTCTGTTGCGCCCCATAACCAAGTGCAATTAAGTCCAGCATCTCTAACTGCTCCGGCAGGTTAAGAATTTCGCTCAGTTTCTCTCGGTTAATCGCACCCAGCCAGCAGGATGCCAGCCCTTTTTCTTCAGCCGCAAGAAGGATCGTCATCCCCGCCGCACCGGTTTCTACCTGAAACTCTTTTTTGATGGCAGTGTCACCCAATATGGCAATGTAGGCAGTGGGCCGCTCTCCCTCTTTGGGGGTTCCGTCCTCTAAGTACCCTGCCCACTTGGTACAGGCAAAAATCTGCTCCAGCCTCTCTGTAATGATGACAAACTTCAGCGGTTGCAGATTGGCAGGATATGCTGCCTTAGCTGCACATGCCACCAGTTCAGTTAAATCCTCAGAGCTGACCGGAGTTTGGGTAAACTTTCGAATGCTTCTTCTCTGCATGATTGCGTCATAAACCTTCATTGATATCCTCCTTTTAATCAGGGAGTCTGTCCGCCTCTTTCAGCACCTTATACAAGGTCGGATTAAGATCAAACTGTTCCATCAGCGCTTTTGCTTCCTGCAACGCCTGTTTCCTCTTTTCTTTTGGGACAGGCTTTTTCACTGCCCGAATCAGCAAATTCTTCGGGGAATGCGACATGTCAACAAACTCCAACAACTGCACCT
>JAZOWR010000083.1:0-1717 GCA_045659345.1 Ructibacterium sp. | reverse complement strand
TGAGCTTCAGAATCAGTTCATCGGCAAGATTCATAATCTCCTTGATTCGGGGATCATTCCGGGTTAAAGGTTTGTCCTTTTCAGGTTCAGGAGCGGTTTCCTTTGCATCCTCGGAAGGAACATCAGGTTCAGCCTTAACTTCTTCCGTTACTTCGGCGGTCTCGATGGTTTCGGCCTCGGAATCGTCCATAAAGTCCAGAACAGACTCTAAACCGTCCTTGCGACCGCTGAGATACCGGAGCAAAAGGCTCTTAAACGGTTCGCCTATGCACTCGGCATCGGCAATATCATCAGTAACCAGATCAATTTCACTTAAAGCGTCAACAATAAAATCCTTCATAGTTTCCCCTTACACAAGAATTCGGATTTCCTTAGCGTCAAGATACCAGCTTTTAACAGGCATCTCCAAAACCTCATGATCGTAGCTTGTTTTTGCTACGTTGTCAAGGTCAAATTTTGACAAATCCCGGCAGTCAAAGTGGATAAAGTTGTCATCTGAGAAGATGATCACATCAAAGGGCTTATCCCTGTATTTTTCCAGAATATTTCTTACCGTTTCCATATCAGTACTCCGCTTCAAACCCGTACTCGGTCATGAGCCGTTCAAATTCCTTCGCCGTGGCAGCGCCGCAGTTGATGGTCTTTTTAAGTTCCCGGAGGGTGATCCGGGACGCATCATTAATGGTTTTTGCCCTGAGACGATGCAGCACGTTGCAGAGCCTTGCCGTAATCTTGCCCTGATCGTAGAGGTCTCCGATCAGCACGTCATGGTCAAGAGGCTTGACGGGCTTGACTCTCTCAAAGTACGTCGCCCCCAGTATATACTCGCCGTTCAGGAACTTCAGATCGATGACCTTTTCGATGTTCTCCGTCTTGGAAAACTCGTTGAACTGTTCTTCGACCTTGCTTAGATCGGCATTTTTGAAAAATCTGATTTTCTCAGTCATGCCGGAAATCCTCCACATTGTAACCCTTGGACTCAATCTGAACCTTCAAGTCAGCAAGTTCAGCTTCGGAAACGCCGCCGTTGACGGCGTACTCAATCCATGCAAGCCAGTTCTCAAGGTCAAACTCGTCATCATCGAGGAATAAAGCCTCGTAGTAAGCAACTTTGCCTCCGGCGTTCCATTTTTCAACTGTATTGTACATTGCAGACCTCCTTGGATCTTTTCTCAACGTTACATCGCTATTGTAGCAGTTCGGAGTTTAAGTGTCAACTATTTTTCAGGAAATGTTTGCAAACTTCCTGATATCCTCTCTGGAACTCGGCTGCATCCTCGGACTTGGCGTACTCGAGATTCTTCTGCGACCTGCCATAGCAGTCCCTGAGCATTTCAGCAAGCTCGGTAAAGGACAGCCGCACCAGATTAGTCTCAATCTGTTCAAAGGCGCATTCGACGCCTTCCCGGAATGCATCGGACTTGCTTGTTAGCTCATGATGATTCAAAAACATTTCAAACTGTTTCATGGCGTTTCTCCTTGTTTGATCGTATTGTAGCCGAATCGGTGCTGAAGAGTCAAGTGATTTCGGATAGAGTTCGCTCTGTTCCAGTCTGTAGTTGATCTAAAACATTCCATAGGGAATAACTCTCCATAAAACAGCTAGAAAGTTATTATATGCGGTCTAGCGAATAGACCTCTACTGACTATCCCTTTTACAAAGGACTCATCGGCTACTTTTAACTTGGCTAAGTATTTCCGGACTATATTTAAAGCA
>JAZOWR010000082.1:0-2112 GCA_045659345.1 Ructibacterium sp. | reverse complement strand
AATGGCGGGAATCAATCCGTTTTCATCAAATTTTAACTCATTAATAAATTCCATATGAAACACCTTTCCTTGTCAATTTTTATACAGCCTTGCAGATGGCAACTGCATCTGTAAGTTTAATATGTCCTGTGTAGAGAGCTTTTCCTATAATAGCCCCCTCTACCCCGGTCTTTTTTAAGTGTTGTAAATCTTCAAGAGACGAAACGCCACCGGAGGCAACAACTTTCAGATTCACATGTTCAGCCATTTCTTTCATTGCAGAAAGATTAGGACCTTTTAACATTCCATCGGTTGCGATGTCAGTATAAATCAAAGTAGAAACGCCAATATCCTCCATTTGTTTTGCAAGGGTAAGCGCAGAAATCTGGCTTACTTCTTCCCACCCGCTAACTGCGACCATTCCATCTTTTGCATCAATGCCAATTACAATTCTCTCTCCATATTCACGAACAGCTTCCTTGACAAACTCCGGATTTTTAATCGCTGCCGTGCCGAGAATAACACGATTCACACCATGCTCTAAATAATGGCTGACGGCATGCATATCGCGGATACCTCCGCCAATTTCTACAGGAATGTTCAATGTGGCTGCAATGCGACAGACAATATCAAAATTGGGCATATTTCCGCTTTTGGCACCATCAAGGTCTACCAGATGAATAAACTCTCCTCCTTGCTCTTGCCAACGCAACGCAACGGTTAGCGGGTCATCGGAAAAGGTCGTTTTTTTTGAATAATCACCCTGTACAAGCCGAACGCACTGCCCGTTTATCATATCTATTGCCGGATACAATCGCATTTGTTCAATTCTCCTTTTATTTGTTCAATCAGCTCAACAATTTCTTTTCTGTAAAGTTTCATACTCACACGATTGACAACCAGTCTTGCACTTAAGGGGCAGATATCCTCAAGAACAGTCAGACCATTTTCATGCAAGGTTTTTCCGCTTTCTACAATATCAACAATAACTTCAGAAAGGCCAACTAAAGGTCCAAGTTCAACAGAACCGTTCAGTTTAATGATATCAACTGTCTGACCTTTTACACCATGAAAATAATCTCTGGCAATTTGAGGGTATTTGCTGGCAACCCGCATAATATTTCTGCCTTCCAGATTCCCTTTTAGTTCTTCGGGGCCTGCAACTGCCATCTTACAAGTTCCAAATCCTAAATCCAAAACTTCGTACAGATCTTTACCGCTTTCAAGTAAGGTGTCTTTTCCGACGATGCCGATATCCGCTGCGCCGTATTCGACATAGGTGGGAACATCGGAAGCTTTTACGAGTATAAACTTAAATTTCTTTTTTGTATCTGTAAAAATCAATTTACGGGTTTTGGTTTGCATTTCCGCAACATCAAACCCAAGCTTCTCAAAGATCTCGATAGACAGTTCCGCAAGTCTTCCTTTTGCAAGCGCAACTGTAACATACTCCGATGGTGATGCTTCTGTTTCGCTAATCGCTTTTTCATCCTGCAACGCTGACATCAAGCGCTCGACGCCGATTGCTGCACCTGTTGCAGGAAGGCTCCGTCCGAATTTCTCCATCAGGGTATCATATCGGCCGCCGGAACAAATAGGGAAACCAATTCCATAAGTAAAGCCCTTAAATATCATTCCGGTATAGTAATCTAGATGAGGTACCATTCCAAGGTCTATGGATATATATTGGCCAAAGTTTTGTTCCTGCAAGAGTTCATAAATTTGTTCCAAATTTTCAAGCGCTGCCCTGGCTTTTTCCCCAATTCCCTCTTGATTCATTGCATCGCGAATAACCATAGATTCACCAAACTGGGTCGGCATACTGGAAAAAATTCGTTTTAAATTTTCAGGAATCTCAAGCGTATTTAAAAATTGATCAATTGCAACAAAATCTTTATCATTGATAAACATTCTAAGTTCATCGGTCTGCTGTGGTGTCAGTTGGGCTTGCTTGGATAGTTCCATGAAATATCCTACCTGCCCAATATCGATTTGAAACCGTTTCATACCTGCAGAAAGCAGAGTTTCAATAACAACACCAATAACCTCAGCGTCAGCTCTGGCACTGTTTTCGCCAATTAACTCAATACCAACTTGAGAGAACTCCCGCTGCCGTGCTTGGCTAAATGCCTC
>JAZOWR010000081.1:0-3156 GCA_045659345.1 Ructibacterium sp. | reverse complement strand
GTATGATTGTCAAACACCCTTTTTGCGTGAGCTGTTTGATGCATCTGAATATCCGTGGGAGATTCTTCAGCAGTTGAAGGGCTATCTGCAAAATCTGATTGACGGCGGACTTCCCGGATTTACCGAAATAGCGGACGGCGTCTGGGTTGGCGAAGGGGTTCGAATCGCACCGACAGCAACACTGGAGGGACCCGCTGTTATCGGTGCAGGCACTGAGATTCGGCCGGGAGCGTATCTGCGCGGTCATGTTATTGTGGGTGAAAACTGCGTAATCGGAAACTCGACCGAGCTTAAACATTGTGTTCTGCTTGACCGTACCCAAGTACCGCATTATAACTATGTAGGCGATTCTGTATTGGGGAATCATGCGCATATGGGCGCAGGAGCAATCTGTTCCAATCTAAAGGCGGATGGAAAATCGGTAGTGATTCGAGGAAACAAGGATTATGAAACCGGGCTTCGCAAGATTGGCGGATTTTTGGGAGACGGTGCTGACATCGGATGCGGATGCGTATTGAATCCCGGCACGGTGATAGGAAAAAACACCTCTGTCTATCCCTTAACTGCACTTCGGGGCGTTTATCCGGCAGATTGTATTGTGAAGGACAGCAGTCGGGTGGTAAAAAGAATCTGACCTAAAAAAGATGAAATGAAGGTATACGCTGAGGGCGATAAGGATTTTTCCTTGTCGCCCTTCATTGATAAGTAGCGTTTTTCATTGACAAAGTTCTCCAATCTTTATATAATAAAAGGCAGGAGGGAAGCATATGAAAAGTTTACAACTGGCGTTTGAAGCCATTGCCCCGATTTTTTTGCTGATGGCGCTTGGGTATTTTCTTAAGCAAATTCAATTTGTTCAAAAGGAAACCTTTGATGCAATCAATAAACTGGTGTTTCGGATTTTTCTGCCGGTACTGTTATTCTATAATATCTATAAGACAGAATCGGTACAGGAATTTGACCTTGCCCTGATTCTCTTTGTAGTGCTGGCGGTTTTTGCAGTATTTATTTTGGGTTGGATTGCGGTGAGATTTCTTACCAAGGACAACAAGAAGCGCGGTGTCATGCTGCAGGGGTTCTTTCGGTCGAATTATGCGATTTTGGGGATTCCTCTGGTTAGTTATGTCTGCGGAGAGAGCGCCAAGGGATTGGCGTCTTTGATGGTGGCGGCGGTTATTCCTCTTTTTAATGTCCTGGCGGTCATTAGTCTGGAGCGGTTTCGGGAAGGAAAACCCAATGTAGGGAAAATGGTTCGCGGTGTGCTCAGCAATCCTCTTATCATTGCTTGTGTTGCGGGCATGCTATTCCTTGGATTCGGTATTACCCTGCCAAGTGTTTTGGAAAAAACCGTAGAGGATATCGGCAAGGTGGCAAGTCCTATAGCAATTATTGTACTGGGAGCAAGCTTTACCTTTTCTGCCATACGGAACAATTACAAAGAGATTTCCGTTGTGGTTATTACCCGCCTGATTATCGTGCCTTTGTTGATGCTCTCGGCGGCGGCGCTTCTGGGATTTCGTAATGAAGCGATGGCATGTCTTTTGGTGATTTCCGGATCGCCGGTGGCGGTATCGTCCTTTGCGATGGCACAACAGATGGGCGGAGACGAAGATCTGTCGGCGCAAACCATCGTCTTATCCTCGGCGTGTTGTTTGATTACCCTGTTTGTTTGGATCTTTCTGCTCAGTTATTTTGGCTTGGTGTAGTTGGTAAGAAAAAACATTTACTTTCGTTAAGGAGTCACACCGATGAGGTTTTTTTCGTATACATTTGCAAAATTAAAAAATCTGATTTGCGGACGCACCGCAGGTGGTAGCTTGGCTTTACTGCAAAGACAAAAAAAGACCACCACCCTGCTCCTTGTTCGACATGGACAGAGCGAGGCGAATCTTCAGGGGATTTATGCCGGGCATACCAACAGTGCGCTTTCTGCGCTTGGGGTCCGCCAGGCTGAGGCAACCGCAGAATATATTGCTAAAACCTATCGGGTGGATAGGGTCTATGCCAGTGACCTTGCGCGTGCCCGCGACACGGCAAAGGCGGTTGCAGATAAGCTGGGATTGCCGCTGGTGTGTGACCGGGACCTGCGTGAGATTAACGCCGGTGCATGGGAGGGAGTCTCCTTTGATAGGTTGATCTCTGATGGTGATGCAGCATATCAGGTTTGGCTGACAGACATCGGCGCTGCCGCTTGCCCGGGTGGAGAAACGGTGGCAGAGCTTCAAAAAAGAGTGATTGCAGCAGTCAGGAGAATTGCGGCAGAAAACCCCGGCAAAACAGTGGTGATTGGCACGCATGCCACGCCCATACGGGTTCTGCAATGCCATTGCAGCGGAAAACCGCTCTCCTATATGCAAAGCATTCCATGGGTGTCCAATGCCTCGGTCACTGTGGCAGAATGTAAGGATGGGTGCATTACTCTAAAAAATATCGGTTGCGACCATCATCTGGAGGGAATGCAGAGTGAGCTTCCCGCAAAGGTGTAAGAAAAAGAAAATCCACATGGAAGTGTTTCCATGTGGATTTTATGTTATCGGGTTATCATGGTGCCGATACCGTGGTCGGTAAAGATTTCCAAAAGCAAGCAGTGGGGGATTCGTCCGTCCACAATATGTACCGAGGTAACGCCCGCCTCGATGGCCTGCATTGCCCCTTTGACCTTGGGAATCATACCGCCGACAATCTTCTTCTCTTCAATCATTTGGCAAATTTCTCTCCGATTCAGTCTAGAAATTGCCTCTTGGCTGTCTACCGATTCCTTAATGCCCTCGATGTCGGTCAAAAGCATTAGTTTTTCCGCCTCCAGTGCTTCGGCAACTGCACCGGCAACGGTGTCTGCGTTGATGTTGTAGCTGTTGCCGTCCTTGTCTACGCCGATGGGGGCAACCACCGGAATATACCCTTGACGGGTCAGGTCGGAGAGAACCTTTCCGTTTACGCTGATGATATCACCCACATAGCCAATGTCGGTTTTTTTACCGTCAACGGTGGTGTAACACTTTTCACACTGGAGAAGACCGCCGTCGATACCGGAGATGCCAATGGCGTTTCCGCCCTTGGTCCCAATGCGGGAAACAATCTCCTTGTTGGTCTTTCCGATTAGGACCATCTGTGCCACCTTCATGGTTTCTTCGTCGGTAACCCGCAGACCGTTGA
>JAZOWR010000080.1:0-3597 GCA_045659345.1 Ructibacterium sp. | reverse complement strand
CCTGCGAACTGTATAACAACCAGTCATGGATAGGACAAGGCTGCAATATGGCATCGGAGACATCAGTGATAAATCCGAGATTCGACGCTCCGGACAGCACTGACAATCTCTGGCTGCATATTGCCTGTTTCCGGTGCCTGAACGGAGAATCGATCTTCGACAACAAACTGGACTATCAGGGGAAAGCATGGAACACCCTGAAGTATCCGTGGGGTCTGTGGCAGGTGTGCTTCCTCTGCAACTTCAGGGAAACTCTGAACGGAGTTGACGTGTGGCAGTTTCAGAAGACCCTCGGATACTTTAACTCCTATGAGTTCCTGCATCAGCAGGGCGTTTCCTCGGAGTTCGGCGGTTCTGTTTTATGCCCCGTAGCGAGACTTTACAAAAAAGGCAGAAAGCACGAAATAAGGCATTCAAAAAGATACAACGTCTACCACACAAGACCGGAATCGGTTGTACTATCGGATACTTACAAGTGCTACCCGACTCTGAGACGTTCCCTGATGGGTTATTCAAGTCTTACGCAGACAAATATCAGTGACCCGAGATATATTCATAATCCGACGAACACTTCCGAGTCTGTCCAGTTAAACAGCGTGAGCACCAGCTCTAAAGGGAATACTTTATGGGCGACTAAGGGATGGTTCTTTGTCGAGGAGTATCAGGACGGCGGTTCCCAGCCGATTCTTAAATCAGCGTGGGTCGGAGAAGAGATCGATGCTTCCGGATACGAAGGATTTGCGCTGGATTACACGGATTATGATGTGAATAACGTTTCAGAAGTTGACTTAAGGTCTAATCCATAGGATTTGAAATATGATTATCACGCAGGAACAAAACATTTTAGTTTCGTATAATACAGTTAAAACCCCAATTGATTACTTGGATTTTAACAGACATTATGCGAATGTTAAGGATACGGAAACTCTTAAAGGTAATTTTTATGTGCCTTTGGTTCCGTCAAAAACCGTTTTAGTTCCTGTAAGCACTAATGAGATCTTAATCAGAACGGAGCACAGAAAGGTTAATCACGCCCCTGTCGCTGACTTCACTTACGACCTGACTCCGGAAACTGGCAGACTTGTTCTGCAAAGCACGTCAACCGATCCTGATAATGACGAACTGACTCTGAGATGGACTATAACCGATGATATCCTCTTTAGAGATCCCAATGTTCTTTACAATTTCAAAAGACCGGGCGCTCACAGCATTACTCTTGATGTTTCTGACGGTGATTTATCGGATTCTAAGACTGTTTCAGTAGTCAGCACTAATGATGAAAATTCGGTCAACGATTATATCATTCCGGATTTTACTATTGCCCAGGATGGTAATGACTTCCTTTGCACTGATATTTCAGAAACATATAACGTTTACTCTTATCAGAGGGAATGGTACTTAGACGGAAATAAACTTGCAGAAACCTCGGAAACTTTAAGTTTAACATTAACAGACAAGCAGCGGCATACTATTACCCTGAAGGCATTCTCATCAGATTTCGAGAGATCCGTCTCTAAGTACGCTTATGCTGATGTTTCAGCGATTATCACAGTTCGTTCAATCGTTATCAATCGTGGACAAACGGTAGAGCTAGACGGTTCTAACAGCTATGCTATTGAAGATCTTGTTAACAGTTATGAGTGGGAAGAAATTCCCGGGAACGGAGGCTAGATGCTTTCCACAGAACCAGTAATTACAGTTTCTCCCGAGGAAACCACAAGATACCGTCTGAAGGTTCAGACGGCTAAAGGTCTTGTGGATTACACTGATATTGTCGTGTATGTCATGGACATTCTCGAATGCCGTTTTGACTTTCAGACCGGCAATATCGTCTCACAGCACGGAACGGTTCTGACGAAGAATCAGGCTCTCTCACGGAACTGGAACGCAAACGGACAGTCCGTAGTAACGGTTAATGACTTTACTCAGGCAAACCCGAAAATAAAGTGCGCGGATAACGGCGGGTTAAGGTTCAGATCCCAGTGCTTTGCGCCGGAAGACTCCGAAACCATGATTGCCGGCATCTGGGTTGATGATGTGAAAAGCATTGAGTTCTATAATACAAAAGCTGTTATTGACGGCGATGAATACATTTTTGCCGAGACCTCTCAATACTATAATTTTGAGATTTCAGTGGTGTATCAGCCGGAAACGGAAAAGTTCAGATTTTCATTAACGGTAACGGATACCCGGACTCAGAACACCGTGTTTGAGGGTTCTAAAGACGTGTCCTTTGGGGTTTTTGACTCTGAAATATCCCTGTACTTGATAGGCTCGACAACTGCAAAGGCGGGCTTCTATTACGGCTCAAACGGGCAGCCGGTTCCGTTTATCAGAAGGTCGATGCTCTCGGTTCCCGTTGGCGGGAAGGTGACGCTGGATGCCTCTGATTCCTACGACCCTGACGGAGATGCCGTGTCGTTTAACTGGCTATCGAAGGCTTTTGACAGTTCTAGGTTCAAAAAACTGTATAAAAATTCCGAAACTATAACAGAAAATGTGAACTCAAGCACATTTTATCGGGTTCAGGCATCGGATTTTGAAAATACAGTAAACAAAGATGTAATTGTAACAAATTATACCGTTGAACAGTTAGATGCCTATGCCTATGAATTGAAGGCTGTGCTTGATGACGTTGCTGATTTGTACAGTTATCAATGGACTTCCTCTGATGAATCCTTAACGGCAGATACTCAGACGGTTATTGTGCAGCCTTTGGGTGATGTAACATACAGGTGCCTTATAACAGAGCTTTCCACAGGAGAATCCTGCGTTATAGAGATTCCCTTGTCCGGAGAACTGAGAATTATTCATGCCAGAAACACTGTTACAGGAGAATATCAGGAGATAAAGGTTTATCCGGATACCCGGATGCTTGACAGGTACATTGAGTGCAAGGTTAACGATTACAACGGATATATAGCTGTCGGAGACCTGAACGACCCCAGAAAGAGTATGCTTAAATGCCGGATTTCAGGGGAGGATTATGCTATTCTGGTAATGGCATAGATTTCTTTCGTTTTGGAAAATGTTTTTCTGTATATTGAAATGTTTTGAACATTTTTAATGCAGAAAAACGTTTTTTCTATATAGAAGACTTTGAACTGAAAAACGTTTTTTGTTTTCTATATAGAAGACTTTGAACTGAAAAATTCGTTTTTCTGCAGTTTGAACTGTTCTGAGCAGTTTTTAATGCAGAAGAAAATACCCCTGCATTTTGAATGACTTGACTGCCGGAATTGACCTTTAAGCCATGTTCAGTAATCCAGCGTTCAGAACCCGTCAAAAGTATCACTTTAAAATACCGTAAAGTCTAACTTTTTTCTTCTCGAAGCCTTATAACATAAGGGTTTGCGGGTATGCCTATAACAAGTTTTAACGCTTTTGAACACTGGATTCTGACCTGTATAGAAGTCCTTATGCAAGTATTCAGGCACACCCGCATTTGCGGTCTGTTCGGGAATCCGAACCCGTTAAAAGTCTAGCTTTAAAGTACCTCAAAGTCTAACTTTTATTAGCAGACACTAACAGATTTTTAAGATCTGTATGCGCGAAAATCGCTCTGAAATCCCAACTGTTAAACACGTTTCAAATCTT
>JAZOWR010000079.1:0-2803 GCA_045659345.1 Ructibacterium sp. | reverse complement strand
GTTGCTACTCTTGCAACTAAGGCTATCCAGTCCTATGCAGATTATGAACAGCTTGTAGGCGGCGTTGATACGCTGTTCAAGGAAAGCTCTGCCAAGGTGCAGGAATATGCCGCCAACGCATACAAGACCGCCGGACTTTCTGCCAATGACTACATGGAAACAGTCACAAGTTTCTCTGCATCCCTGCTCCAATCTTTGAGCGGAGATACAGAGGCGGCGGCTGACAAGGCAAATATGGCTATCACTGACATGAGTGATAATGCCAACAAAATGGGCAGTGATATCGAAACGCTGAAGACAGCCTATGCCGGATTCGCAAAAGGTCAGTTCATGCTTCTGGATAACCTGAAGCTGGGCTACGGAGGCACTAAGGAAGAAATGGAACGGCTTCTTGCAGATGCACAAGCGATCTCCGGGATTGAGTACGATATTTCTTCCTATGCCGACATCGTTGATGCAATCCACGTGATTCAAACAGAAATGGGGATCACGGGAACAACTGCAAGAGAGGCTTCTTCTACCATTTCGGGAAGCATTGCCTCTATGAAATCATCGTGGCAGAATCTTCTCACCGCCATTTCGTCTGACGAACTGCCCTTTGATACCTATGTAGATGCTTTTGTAGACTCCGCATCTACAGTGGCAGAAAACCTCCTGCCGAGGATCGAGATTGCCCTGAATGGTGTTGTCAAGTTAATCGACAAATTAGCACCCGTCATAATTGGCAAAATCCCGGAATTGCTGTCTACGCTTCTGCCATCCGTGATTAGTGCGGCAACAAGTCTGGTGAGTTCCTTTGTTAGTGCTCTTACAAAGATTCCGTGGGCAGACATAGCCATAGATTTGATAAGTGGCATCACAGATATATTTGTCACTTTAGTAGACCAGTCGGGAGCTATACTGGCAGGACTCCTTGAGGCTGTCGCATTGTCAACGCCCCAACTTGTAAGCGGTATTATTAAGGCACTTAACTCTGTAATTCTGGAAATTCCGAACATTTTAGAGGTTTTAGTGACCTATGTCCCGTGGATCATCGAGGAGCTGTGCACTTCTTTGTTAGACAACCTTCCGCTTATGATCGATTCGATTTTATTGGCGGCAGAGCGCATAGTTGACTACTTACCTGTCATTACAGAATCACTGGTCGAAATGGTGGTCTTACTGGTAGAAAGTATCGTAACACGACTCCCGGAAATCCTGCCCAAATTACTGGACGGGCTTGTTTCACTCTGTACTAATTTGGTCGAACAAATTGGCGTAATCCTGCCCGTTTTGGTAGAGGCTTGTGTTACAATTATAGAATTATTAGGGGAACAGATCCCGGTTCTGATACCCTTGCTAATTGATGCGGCGTTACAGATGGTTGATCTGGTAATTGACCAGTTACCAGTCATAATTCCTCTTCTGATTGATGCCTGTTTCACGATTACAAAGGCTATAATTGACGCTTTACCTGACATTTTACATGCTTTAGTCGTGGCACTGCCCAAGGTGCTGAAGGCGGCTTGGGATGCAATCGTCATGTATTTCTCCAATTTGCCGGAGTGGTTCGGTCAGCTCTTCAGCGGAGCGGTTGACCTTATCAAGTCAGCTTGGAGTGCTGTGGGTGAATTTTTCGCAAAAATTTGGTCGAGTATCAAAGAGCCTTTCTCTGGTATCGGCTCTTGGTTTAAGGAAAAATTTTCCAGTGCGAAAACCAGCGCACAGAACGCATGGAGCAATGTGTCTTCCTACTTCTCAGGGGTAAAAAACCGAATTTCCAACGCTTTTTCTGACATCAAGCAGAAACTGTCACAGCCCTTTGAAAAGGCACGTGACACCATAAAGGGTATCGCAGACAAGATCAAGGGATTTTTCAAGGGTGAAATCAGTATGCCCAAGATCAAACTTCCCCATTTTAAGCTCAGCCCTTCCGGGTGGAAAATCGGCGATCTGTTGAAGGGCAGCATCCCGAAATTGGGAATTGAATGGTACGCCAAGGCCATGCAGAATCCTATTGTCATGACCAAGCCTACAATCTGGGGCTATAATCCCGACACAGGCAATCTGCAAGGTGGCGGTGAGGCTGGCACTGAGGTCGTTTCTGGTGCAAGTACCCTCATGGGCATGATTCAGACAGCGGTTTCCGCTGAGAATAACGCCTTGGTTTCTCTGCTCCAAATCCTGATTGATATGTTGGCAGAATACTTCCCTGAATCTCTTTCAGCAATGAGGGAAGCAAAAACATTTGATCCCGATTCTGCTGCACGGGCACTTGCTCGCCCGATGGACAGAGAACTTGGAAGACTTGCACTTTTGAAAGGTAGGGGTGGAGCATGATCGAAACAGGAATTTCTTTTGGCAACATCCATTCCTTCTATGATCTTGACCTGATTCTTTCTGCGGCGGACATGGCTCCTGCAAAACCCAAGACAAGCTATGTGGACATCCCCGGAGCAGACGGATCTCTTGACCTTACGGAAGCCCTTGGGGAAGTCCGTTTTTCTGACCGTACACACAAGTTTACGCTGACCATGAATCCTATGGGGGATCTCTCTGAAAGTGCGTGGGAGGCGAAAAAAACGGCACTGTGTAACGCTCTGGATGGACAGGCTTGCAGAATCACCCTTGACAAAGACCCTGACTATTACTGGACTGGGCGTTTGACTGTTGACAGTTTCAAGACCAACAAGCGAATCAGACAGTTTGTTATTTCTGCAAGGGTCAAGCCCTATAAGTACAAGCAATTGGAAACAAGTGTCACCTTTGATTTGGCAGAAACGGAAAGAGCCGTCATTCTCACGAATGGACGGCTCTCTGTGTG
>JAZOWR010000078.1:0-3063 GCA_045659345.1 Ructibacterium sp. | reverse complement strand
TATTTTTTCTTGATTCATAAAAACACTCCTTTTTATTCTGTAGTAGTTACATATAGACTGTAATATCTATCATAGGCTTTTTTAACACGAAGAAGATAATTTCTTGTTTCGGGAAAGGGAATATGAATCAATTCCCCCTTGTCATTGATATATTCATTATTATGAATCCACTTATCGACATTACCCGGTCCGCCGTTGTACGCAGCAATTGCAAGATCAGTTTTTCCCTTATATCGCTTTAAAAGCTTGCTGAAATAATAGCATCCAAGCTGAATATTGGTTTTGGGAGCAAATAAACTATCCGGCGAAAAGTCGTGCCAGCCAAGCTCTTTTGCGCAATCCATAGCTGTTTCACTTTGAATCTGCATCAATCCTCTTGCCTTTGTCTTAGAGACTGCATAAGGGTCAAATTTACTTTCGGTTCGAATCAATGCAAAGACTAACGGTTCTTCCAGAGAATACATCGTTGCGTACTCTTTTACGATTTCTTGATATTTAAGCGGATATTGCGTTTGTAATATCTTCTCTTTTAGCCCTGATTGCTGAACAAAAAAACTTCCCAATATAATAAGCAAAAGTGCCATGAAAAAAGAAAGGCATTTTCCTCCACAGCCAAAACGCCGTTTCTTTTTCAACCGTGTTAAAGACGGTATCTTTCTCATATTATTTCTCCATAACATCATGATAAACCTTATTTACAGCCGCTTGTAGTTGCATTACATCTCCGTCATTAACAATACAATAATCAGCCATAGACCGAAATGTTTCATCATCATATTGCGCAGCCATGCGTGCCTCTATTGCTTCCCGCAAGGCTCCATCTCTCTTCATAACGCGTTCTATGCGTAGTTCCTTAGGCGCTAAAACCGCCAATGTTTTATCGCAATGAAACGGAAATTCACAGGAAAAAAGTAATGGAACATCCAGACAAACAAGTTCCTCTGTTGCTTCCTCAATCTGCCGTTCCATTTCTGCAAATACGCAAGGATGTGTAATAGCATTCAATTCTTGTAACTTTTGGGGATCAGAGAACACCATCTCTGCAAGTTTGCTACGATTAATTTCTTTATCATCATTCAAAATCTCTAAACCGAAATTACATACTACCGTCGAATAGGCAGCACCATCTTGATTTAAAACGCTGCGGGCAATCGCATCTGCATCCACAATAGCCGCACCAAGTTCTTTAAAACATTGTGTAACCATGCTTTTTCCGGCGCCGATACCTCCGGTAACACCTAAAATCTTCACACTCCATCACCAGATGTATTATACCATTTCTATCCATGAATTACAATACCAATCTTACAATTTGCAAAAAAAGAACAAGCCTTTGAAAGCTTGTCTTTTTATGGGATATTAGTTTCCGCCGGTTGCGCTATCCATTGCGCCTTGCATTCCGTTTGCTGCATCGTTGACAGCATTTTCCGCTCCGTCAATGATATCCTTTGTCGCATTCCCAACGCCGTCTGCTGCGTCTTTTACAGCATTGCCTGCACCTTCAGTTACGGAATCTACAGCATTTTTTGCATTATTCTCCCCGTTATCTGTCTGAGTTTGATTCTCTCCCGCCATACCGTTGGTGTCTTTTCCATTATCCATAGTGGTTTCTCCGCAAGCTGCCATAACAAAACAGCACGCCATAGCCAAACATATTGTCCATATTCTTTTTTTCATTTTTTCTTCTCCTTTTGTCATAAAATGGATTATCTTTTACAGATATCATATCCCATATAACTATAAAATATACCATGTACTTAGATAAAATCCAATAATATCGTATTGCTTACATACAGCCACTCTCTAGGAATAAACAATCTGTCATCCAATCGCCGAAGCGTTCCTCTTTTAAGATTTTTTCGAATAGCATCTCCATAAACCTTCATAATATCCATGTCAAAACGCTGCTTAAACTCTGTCATTGATATGCCGCAGTTCATTCTAAGACCCAAGAAACAAAATTCACTCATTCTATCTTCCGGTGTCAGAAAAATATCTTCTGCAATTATACTTTCTCCGTGGTTTATTTTCTCACAATACACAGATACATCTTTTATATTATTATATCGATGATTTTGGAAACACGAATACGCACCTGCACCAAAGCCAAGAAAGTCATCACACTTCCAATACTTGCAATTGTGACGGCTTTCTTTGCCGGGAATAGAAAAATTAGAGATTTCATAATGCCAAAATCCCTTTGATGCTAGATAATCCATACAAAAATCATAATATTCCCGAACCATATCATCGTCGGGGAGTATCGTGTTTTGCTCAAAAAGCGGTGTTCCCTCTTCTAATTTTAATGCATAACAGGAGATATGCTCCGGATGAAAAGAAACCGCTTTATCCAAAGTATCCACCCAGCCCGAAAACTCCTGTTTGGGAAGCCCATACATCAAATCTAAGGAGATGTTGGAAAAACCGGCCTTTCTCGCATTTGCAAAACAGACCGAAAAATCCTCAAATGTATGAATTCTACCAAGTCGAGCCAACTCCTTATCATTTGCAGACTGCAAGCCAATACTCAGACGATTCACACCGGCAGCTCTCAGTTTTTTTAACCCATCCAATTCAATCGTCGCAGGATTGCACTCAACCGTAATCTCGCAATCCTTAGTAATCAGAAAATTTTTATCAATACAAGAAAGAATTTGAATTAAATCATTTGGATTTAATACGGTCGGCGTCCCACCTCCAATGTAAAGGCTATCAACTTCACATTGGCATTTTTTATTCTCCATCTCTTTGCATAAAGCCTGTATATACAAAGAATGTAAATTTTCTAATCCTGCAAAAGAATTAAAGTCACAGTAAAGGCATTTTGCTTTACAAAACGGAATATGAACATAAATACCTATTGCCATTTTATTTTTCCCTTCTATACAAAAAATCCGGTTTTTTATGGTTAAAAAACCGGATTTTTAATTAGTCTAACTTTAAAACAGACATAAATGCTTCTTGCGGTACCTCAACAGAACCAACCTGACGCATCCGCTTTTTGCCTTCTTTCTGTTTCTCTAACAGCTTGCGTTTTCTGCTGATATCGCCGCCATAACACTT
>JAZOWR010000077.1:0-5464 GCA_045659345.1 Ructibacterium sp. | reverse complement strand
GACACAAAAGGTCTTGCTCCATCATGAATGAGCACCTTTTCCTCATTGACATGGTTAAGCCCTAAGCAAACGGATTCCTGCCGGCTTTCCCCTCCCGGAATGATAGCCTTTACCTTGGTAATCCCATATTCCTTTACCATATCTCCAACCGTAAGAATATCACACTCTCTGGTTACTACAACTATTTCTGTAATCTCAGAAAGGTAATCAAACGCCAGAAGTGTATGTGCCAAAACCGGCTTATCTTCCACCAATAAAAGCTGTTTGTTTTTACCTCCCATACGAGAGCTATTACCTGCTGCAACCACAACCACAGATGCGTTCATAGTTTCACTCCTATCCAAGAACATCTTCCAATACCTGACGGATATTGGTATATGCACAGACCTCTATCTTATCAAATTTCTTTAGTTTCTTTCCGTTGGATGCCGGAATCAAACATTTGGTAAAGCCAAGTTTTTCTGCCTCTGCAATCCGGCTTTCCAGAAAGTTGCAGGAACGCAGTTCTCCTGCAAGCCCAACCTCTCCGATTGCAACTGTAGAACTATCCAGCGGCTTGTTACGAAAACTTGAAGCTATTGCAAGCAAAACACCCAAATCCACTGCCGGCTCCATCATGCGAAGTCCCCCAACTACATTGACATAGACATCATGAGAAGAAATGTGCATTCCCAGGCGTTTTTCCATAACCGCAAGAAGCATCAGTGTTCTGGATAAATCAACGCCGGTTGCCATCCGTCTGGGATTACCAAAAGAAGTGGGTGCAGCCAGTGCCTGAACCTCTGCAAGTACCGGGCGAGTCCCCTCCATGGTACAGAGAATACAAGATCCGGCTTCTCCCTCCGGTCTTCCTGACAAAAGCGCCAGGGATGGATTTGGGATTTCTACAAGTCCATTAGACGCCATCTCAAAGACACCAATTTCATTGGTAGAACCAAATCGGTTCTTAATCGCACGAATAATCCGATATGCCCGGTGTTGCTCTCCCTCAAAATACAAAACACTATCTACAATATGTTCTAGAATTTTAGGACCTGCAATAGAACCCTCCTTGGTCACATGACCTACCAAAAAGGTGGCAATCGACTCTTCTTTGGCAATCCTCATCAGTGTTGCAGCTACATCACGGATCTGGGATACACTCCCAGGTGCCGGAGATATTTCCGGATTAAACATGGTCTGAACAGAATCCACGACTAAAATATCCGGTTTTTCCTGATAGATACAGGAGATAATATTGGTCATATTGGTTTCAGAATAAATCTGAATATTTTCGGTATGTACCTGCAAGCGGTCAGCACGAAGTTTAATCTGTCTGGGTGATTCCTCTCCCGAAACATAAAGAACCTTACAATCCTTTCCCAGATTACCGCACATCTGCAATAAAATAGTAGATTTTCCGATTCCCGGATCTCCGCCCAGGAGAACCAGAGAACCACGAACAATACCTCCACCCAAAACACGATCCAGTTCAGCAAATCCCGTAGTGCGCCGACTGTCTTCTTCTGTAGAAATCTCCCGCAAATACTGGGGTTTTGAATTAGATACAATAGAGACCGCTTTATGTCCGCCTTTCGGCGCATCTGCAACAAATTCTTCGCACATGGTATTCCATGAACCGCAGCCCGGGCACTTGCCCATCCATTTGGGAGATTCTGTTCCACAATCAGAACAGACAAAAACGGATTTCTGTTTCATAGCTTACACCCTTTCAATCTATGCGAAAGATACGGCAGAATATTCTGCCGTATCCGCTTTTTTAAACTATTTGCATGGAATCTATTCGGATATCCTCTGTGGGTGTTCCTCCCTCAGGCCCTACACGCTTCACTGAGAGAAAACCGTCAACAACTTCCATCCCCTCAACAACCTTACCAAACGCTGCATACTGACCATCTAAGAAAGATGCGTCACCATAGCAAATAAAAAACTGGCTGCTGGCAGAATTAGGGTTAGCAGAACGCGCCATTGAAATCACGCCTCTTTGGTGGGACAATGTGTTCTGCAGAAATCCATTGGCAGAAAACTCACCGGGAATGTTTTCCTCGCTTCCTCCCATACCGTTTCCGAGAGGATCACCGCCCTGTGCCATAAATCCGTCAATCACACGATGAAATGTCAATCCGTTATAGAATCCCTCCTTTACCAGTTTTTCAAAATTCTCTACAGTTTTTGGTGCATATTCGGGCATCAGTTCAATAATGAAGCTTCCGCCTTTCTCCATGGTTACCTGAACTTTTGTGTTAGTCATTGTTATTCTCTCCTTCTGCTTTCTCTTCTGTTTGACTCATAATTTGTTCCTGCAAAATCTTTTGGACATTGACAACAGCATTGACCACATCAGGAACAGATATTTTTCTCAATACACTATCTTTTGTCTTCACATCGGCTTTGGCGATCCAGTAGCTTTGTGCCTCACTGATATCAACAATACGACGGATAATATGATATCCATACTCCGTTTCTACAATGTCGCTGATTTCCTCAAACTCCAAAGCAAAAGACGCTTTTTCAAACTCCGGTACCATCTCACCGGGACCAAAGGTATATCCTGCAACTGTTGCACCCGGATCTTCATTATACGCAAGAATCAAATCTTCAAACGGAGTACCGCTTTTTGCCTTTTCAAGAACCTCTTTTGCAACCACATCCGGATTTTCATGCTTGCCATCCTTGGTCAAAATCAATACATGCTGTACGCTGACCTTATCTTTATTTTTATAAGGTTGAAGTTCCTCCACAGAGGGCACATACTGTTTTATATTCTCCCGAAGATCCTCATGCACTTTTTGAATGATCATCATACGCTCAAACAGTTTCTCGTACTCTTCCCGAGAGTCAATACCCATTGCTTGCATATTCAGTTTGAACTGCTCTTCCCCATTATCATTAACAAAATGATCGAGCTGCTCCTTCATCTGGGTTTTATCATCATCAGTAAACTGAACTCCTGCAGAAACACCCTGCTGAACAGTTACCAAATCAGCAACAGCAGCCCCAATTGCTTCACTCAAAATGGTTTCCTGCAGTGTTTTTCCGGATGCCAGCTTCTTATCCCACTTTACCTTTAAAACATCACCGGAAAAATCAGGGTCGTTCTGATATATCTGCATCATAGAGACATTATAGATGTAATACTGCAGATCAGACACGGTAATTACATCACCGTTGACAGAAGCAACTTCTTTAACAGAGTCCTCCGAAAGGGCAAGCATAGGAGCACCATCCTCATTGGTGTGCATATCCTTTCCCGCACAACCTGCCAGTATAGTGACAGAAACCGTCAAAGCAAGAACCAAAGCAAGTATCGATCTCAGTTTCATACTATCTCCTCTTTTCTAACAATCATTATTTTCATTATAGTCAATCTATGAGAAAAAGTCAACCATTCAAAAAGAAAACCTCTGTGTAAATCACAGAGGTTTTTCATCATATTAGTACATTCCGCCGCCAGCGCCAGCCATTGCCGCAGCTGCTGCAGCATCTGCCGCAGGGTCGGGTTTATCCGCAACCAAGCTTTCTGTAGTTAGTACCATAGAAGCAATGCTTGCCGCATTTTCAAGTGCAGAACGAGTAACCTTAGTCGGGTCAACGATACCCTCTTTGAGCATATCCATATACTCATCGGTCAAAGCGTTATAACCAACACCTTTTTCACTGCTCTTGATTTTATTCACAATTACGCTGCCCTCGACACCGGCATTGTATGCGATCTGGCGAACCGGTTCTTCCAGTGCACGAAGCACGATTTGTACGCCAGTTTTTTCATCGCCCTCGGTGGATGCAAACAACGCCTCACCCGCCGGAAGTGCGTTGATGAACGCTGTACCGCCGCCAGCAACAATGCCTTCTTCTACAGCTGCACGAGTTGCAGCCAGTGCATCTTCAATCCGGAGTTTCTTCTCCTTCATTTCTACTTCAGTTGCCGCACCAACCTTAATAACTGCAACACCGCCAGCCAGCTTAGCCAAACGCTCCATCAATTTTTCCTTGTCAAATTCAGATGTAGTTTCCTCAATCTGACTGCGGATATTAGATACACGATTTGCGATCTGGTCTTTATCACCCATGCCATCAACAATAATGGTGTTCTCTTTCTGCACCTTAACCTGACGGGCACGACCTAACTGTGCAATGGTTGCATCCTTCAGTTCTAAGCCGATTTCTTCAGAAATCACTTGGCCGCCGGTAAGAATTGCAATATCAGTCAGCATTTCCTTTCTTCTGTCGCCAAAACCAGGTGCTTTTACTGCCACGCAAGTAAAGGTACCACGCAGTTTGTTAACAATCAAGGTAGAAAGTGCTTCGCCCTCAATATCCTCAGCAATAATCAGCAATTTCTTACCTGCCTGTACAATCTGTTCAAGCAGAGGCAGAATCTCCTGAATATTAGAAATCTTTTTATCAGTAATCAAAATGTAAGCATCATCAATGATGGCTTCCATTTTGTCTGTATCAGTCACCATGTAGGGAGTGATATAACCACGGTCAAACTGCATACCCTCAACAACCTCAGAATAAGTTTCTGCAGTTTTGGATTCCTCAACGGTAATTACACCGTCACTGGTTACCTTTTCCATGGCATCTGCAATCAAAGTACCAATGGTATCATTGGCAGCAGAAACGGATGCAACGCGGGCAATATCTTCTTTGCCATTAATTGCTTTGCTGTTTGCAACGATTTCCTTTACTGCAACCTCAACAGCTTTCGCCATACCCTTGCGAACAATCATGGGATTTGCACCGGCTGCAACATTCTTCATTCCTTCACGAACCAAAGCCTGTGCAAGCAAAGTTGCAGTGGTAGTACCATCACCGGCTACATCATTGGTCTTGGTCGCAACTTCTTTTACAAGCTGTGCGCCCATATTTTCAAACGCGTCTTCCAGTTCTACTTCTTTTGCAATGGTAACACCATCATTGGTGATTAAAGGTGCACCATATTTTTTATCCAAAACAACATTTCTGCCTTTGGGGCCTAAGGTCACCTTAACGGTATTTGCCAGTTGGTTCACGCCGCTTTCAAGTGCGCGTCTGGCTTCTTCACCAAACAAAATCTGTTTTGCCATTTTTATTACCTCCAAATCTAAATCATCTTATTCAACCTTTGCCAAAATATCGCTTTGGCGAAGAATGGTATACTCTACACCGTCAAGTTTTACCTCAGTGCCGGCATACTTACTCATAATTACACGGTCGCCAACAACAAGCTCCATTTTTACTTCCTTGCCGTCAACTACACCGCCCGGTCCAACTGCAACAACTTCAGCAATCTGCGGCTTTTCTTTTGCAGTTCCGGCAAGTATAATTCCGCTCTTTGTGGTTTCTTCTGCCTCCAGCATCTTGATGACAACTCTGTCACCCAATGGTTTCATAGTCATATCTATAACCTCCTTACAATAAAATCACTATTATCATTAGCACTCTCGACAAACGAGTGCTAATATTCTTACTATACAAAAAC
>JAZOWR010000076.1:0-5859 GCA_045659345.1 Ructibacterium sp. | reverse complement strand
TAAATAAGTTTAATTCAGAAAGCAGACCTAAAGTTATTAGTTTATTAGAAAAGTATTCTACAAAGAACATTATAATATTTAAAACCAGAACAGAGTTGGAAGAATACTTATCGTTTTTAAAAACTACTGGCATCTAGATTGTACAGTCTTTATATAATGAAAAAAGACGGAGAAAGGGGGGTGAGATATGCTCAAACTAGAGGGAATGGTAGAGGAGATTATCTACGAAAACCCGGAGAACGGGTATACTGTTTGTGATATTTCCAGTGGCGGGCAGCTTATCACCCTGACCGGATATATGCCAAACCTAACCGAGGGCGAGACTATTCTTGTCCATGGGGAGTGGGTGACCCATGTAGAATATGGCGACCAGTTTAAAGTCGAGTATTATGAACGGAAAATGCCTTCCACAGAAACAGAGATCGAAAAGTATTTGGCATCGGGACTTTTTCCGGGAATCGGCAAGGTCACTGCCCGAAAGATTGTGGAACTCTTCGGTGCAGATGCATTAGAGGTCATTGAACACGAGCCGGACAGACTTTTGGCGGTTTCGGGTCTTACGAAGAAAAAGACAGATGCCATTTATAAAAAATATGTAGAGCTCATTGGAGTTCGAGAGGTTGTTATTTTTTTTCAGCGGTTTGGGATTTCTCCTTCGTCTGCGGTTAAGGCGTACAAGCTCCTGGGACAGAACACTGTTAAGAGGGTGAGCGAAAATCCATACATTCTCGCAGATAGCGTGGATGGGATTAGTTTTAAAACGGCAGATGCCATGGCAGAAGAGCTTGGGATAGACAAAAATTCCTTTGCCAGGGTATCTTCCGGAATTCGATATTTGATGCAGCAGATAGGCTACTTGAGCGGACACACCTTTCTTCCGAGAGCCACTGTGATTGGACAGGCGGCTCAGTTTTTGGAGATTGAAAAGCTTGTTGCAGAAGAAGCGGTGGCAGAAATGCTGCTTAAGGAAGAACTTGTGCTTAGCAATATGGGAGAATATGATGCGTTGTATCTAAAATCCTTTTACGATGCAGAAAAACGGGTGGCAGAGCGAATACTGGAAATGTCCTCGTTGGTGTTTGATGCTGATATCGGCGAGATGAATCAGCTGATTCAAGAGGTAGAGGCAGAAATTGGGATTGCTCTTGCCGAAAAGCAATTGGAGGCGGTACAGGCAGTATTTACAAACTCTGCCATGGTGATTACCGGCGGTCCCGGTACAGGAAAAACCACCATCATTAAAGCGGTTATTTCGTTGATGGAACGCATTGGCAAGCGTGTGATGCTGACAGCGCCGACAGGGCGTGCCGCCAAACGAATGACCGAGCTTTGCGGTATGGAGGCAAAAACGATTCATCGGCTTTTGGAGATTACCCCGGGGGTTGATACGGTTGGTGCCCAGTTTGCCCGTAATGCAAGGAATCCATTGGAATGTGATGTGTTAATTATTGACGAGATGTCCATGGTGGATATTTTGTTGATGGATAGCCTTTTGGAGGCACTTTCCCGCGGGACGCGAGTGGTTATGGTAGGGGATAGCGACCAGCTTCCTTCGGTGGGTGCAGGCAATGTGCTTAAGGATATTATCGACAGCGACTCCTTAACCTGCATCCGTTTGACTGAGATTTTTCGCCAGGCACGGGAGAGTATGATTGTGGTTAATGCCCATCGGATTAACCGCGGTGAGATGCCGCTGTTCAACGATAAAGACAATGATTTCTTCTTGGTTTCCAGAGATGATCCGCTTTTGATTCCGGAAACGATTGCTGATCTTTGTGCAAGACGCCTACCCAAGGCGTATGGGCTTTCCAACCTATCTCAGGTTCAGGTGCTTACCCCAACCAGAAAATCTCTGATAGGAGTCCAAAATCTCAATATTGTTCTTCAGGATGCCCTAAATCCTGCGTCACCGGAAAAGGCAGAAAAGCTGACCGGCCGGTGCGTCTTTCGGGTTGGGGACAAGGTGATGCAGATTAAGAATAATTATCATCTGGAATGGGAGCGTTTGGCCAACGGAGAAAAAGGATTGGGAGTGTTTAATGGGGATGTGGGATTCATCACCAAGATTGACAACCGCAGTCAAAAGGTTTCGGTAGTCTTTGATGACAAACTGGTGGAATATGATTTTTTGCTTCTGGATGAGTTGGAACTTGCGTATGCTGTGACGGTTCACAAAAGTCAGGGCAGTGAGTTTGATGTTGTGGTTATGCCCATGTTTGAAACCCACCGTCTTTTGATGACCAGAAATCTGCTCTATACAGCGATTACCAGAGCAAAATCATTGGTGGTTCTGGTAGGCCGGGCAGAATATATCAAAACATTTGTGGATAATGATAACATTCAAGGACGGTTTTCCGGGCTCAAGGATAAATTAAAGATATTTTAAAGGAGTATAGCTATGGAATATTTTGCAGCACCCCTGCAGGATTTGATAGAGGAATTTCAAAAACTTCCCGGGATTGGGAGTAAAACGGCGCAGCGTTTGGCATTTTATTTACTTAATCAACCGGAAGAGACGGCAAATAGATTTGCGCACGCCATTGTGCATGCGAAAAAAAGCCTTTGTTACTGCAAGGAATGTCAAAACCTTTCGGATAAAGAAATTTGCAACATTTGTGCCAACTCCGCACGGGATAAAAGTGTGATATGTGTGATGGAAAGCCCTAAGGATGTTCTTCAGATGGAGCGCACCAATGAATTTAAAGGGGTGTATCATGTGTTGCACGGTGCAATCTCTCCTATGGACAATATTGGTCCTGATGATATTCGCATTCAGGAATTGGTAAACCGTATCCGTGATGGAGCGGTGCAGGAGGTTATTATGGCAACCAACCCCAATCTGGAGGGTGAAACAACGGCGATGTATATATCCAAACTTATTAAGCCTTTTGGGGTTAAGGTAACACGGATTGCTCACGGTGTTCCTGTGGGCGGAGAATTAGAATTTGCAGACGAGGTTACGCTCTCTAAGGCTATGCAATGGCGGATAGAATTGTAAAGGAGTATCTATGCAAAAAAATGATATCTATGAACTTACCATTACCGGCATGACAGACGATGGAGATGGCGTTGGAAGAGCCGATGGTATAGCAGTTTTTGTGCCTTACACTCTGGTCGGCGAACAGGTTAGAGTGCAGATTGTCAAGGTGCTCAAAACCTACGCATATGCAAGGCTTTTGGAGGTTATTAAACCATCTGTGCATCGAAGAAAGGCAGAGTGTCCCTGTTTTTACCAATGCGGAGGCTGTCAGCTTTGGCATATGGATATGGAGGAGGAACTTGCCTATAAGCAACAAAAGGTGACCGATTGCTTAAGACGAATCGGCAAACTTGACATTGAGGCAGAAAAGACGGTGCAGGCGTCCGATTATCTTCGGTACCGAAACAAGGCACAATTTCCGGTAACGCCGGAGGGAATCGGCTTTTACCGACGCAACAGCCATACAGTGATCCCTATGAGTGATTGCTTGATTCAGGGGCAATGGAATACAGAAGTCATTGATGCAGTCAAAAACTGGATGGAGAAATTTCAAATTTTGGCTTATGATGAACAGAGCCACAACGGTTTGCTTCGTCATATCTATACTAGAAGCGGAGCAGAAGGAATCTTAGTGACGCTGGTGACTGCCAAGGCAGAAATCCCCCACAAAAAAGAGTTGATAGACGAATTGCGCGGGCTTCGTCTTCCTATATGCGGAATTGTCCAAAATATCAATCCCGAACGCACCAATGTGGTATTGGGCAAAGAGATGAGAACTCTTTGGGGACAGGGATATCTGGTGGATCACATTGGTAGGGTTAAATTTAAGATTTCTCCCGTTTCGTTTTATCAGATAAATCCAGAGGCAACCTTGCGGCTTTATGACATAGCCAAAAAGTTTGCAGGTTTGAGCGGCAAGGAGATTCTTTGGGATTTATATTGCGGAATCGGTACCATCGGACTTTTTATGGCGGATATGGCAAGCAAGGTAATAGGAGTAGAAATCGTTCCTCAGGCGATTGAAAACGCCAAAGAAAATGCAGAACTTAATGGAATTGAAAACGCAGAGTTTTATTGCGGCAAGGCAGAAGAAGTAGCTCCAAAATTGATGGAACAGGGCGAAAGACCGGATGTGGTGATTCTTGATCCGCCCCGTAAAGGCTGTGATGAGAGATTGCTTCAAACCGTAGTGAAGGTGAAACCGGAGCGGATTGTCTATGTCTCCTGTAAACCGTCTACCCTTGCCAGGGATTTGAAGTACTTGGTCGAAAAAGAGTATACTGTCGCTCGGGTTGTTCCGGGCGATATGTTCCCAAAAACCGAGCATGAGGAGTGCTGTGTGCTACTGTGTCGAGGCAATAGAGACGAAACAATTGTTTAGCATAATAAAAATCACGAGGTAAACAAATGAGTGATAAGGTTATTGTAATTGGCGGCGGGCCTGCCGGAATGATGGCGGCAGGGATTGCAGCCGGACGCGGAAAAAAAGTAAAATTGATTGAGAAAAATAAGTTGTTGGGTAAGAAACTGATGATTACCGGCAAGGGTCGGTGCAATGTGACCAATGCATGTGAGGATGTGCAAGACTTGATTCGAAACATTCCCACCAACGGCAATTTTTTGTATAGTGCGTTGTATGGATTTACGAACAGACAAACCATGGATTTTTTTGAATCCATGGGCGTTCCGCTAAAGATAGAACGCGGAGAGCGGGTCTTTCCGGTTTCGGATAAAAGTATGGATATTGTCCAGGCGATGCGGCGTTTTCTAATCCAAAACAATGTTGAGTTGATTTGCGACAGAGTGGATCATATTCTGGTTCAGGATGGTCGTGTCTGCGGAGTTGTTGCTGCAAAACGGGGAGAACTCTATGCAGATAGCGTGATTTTAGCAACCGGCGGACTTTCCTATCAAAGTACGGGTTCTACCGGTGACGGGTACACATGGGCAGAAGATTTGGGACATACCATTACGGATATTCGGCCGTCACTGGTTCCGTTAAGGGTAGAGGAGGACTGGATATCCGAACTTGCGGGCTTATCGTTAAAGAATGTGGGGATTACTGTTTACAACCAAAAGGGAAAGAAGGTATACACCGACTTTGGCGAGATGATGTTTGCGCATTTTGGCCTAACCGGACCTATTGTTTTGAGTGCCAGTGCGCATATGCAGAAGATGAGAGAAGAGCGTTACCGGTTGGTGGTAGATCTAAAACCGGCGTTAGACGAAAAGCAGTTGGATGCCCGTATTTGCCGGGATTTTCAGGAAAATTTAAATCGGGATTTTCGCAACGGCTTGTCAGGATTGCTTCCATCTAAGCTAATCTCGCAAATCATTGCACTTAGCGGTATTGACCCGTACAAAAAAATAAACTCCGTTACCAAAGAGGAACGGAGCCGTTTGGGGAAACTATTAAAAAATCTTGAATTTCAGGTTACCGGTTTTTGCCCCATTGATCAGGCAATCATTACTTCCGGGGGAGTCAGTGTCAAAGAAATCAATCCCTCGACCATGGAGTCGAAGCTGGTGCCCGGACTATTCTTTGCCGGGGAGATTATTGATGTAGATGCTTATACCGGCGGGTTTAATTTACAGATAGCGTTTTCGACGGGCCATCTTGCGGGCTCTTGTTGCTGAGGCTCGCAGATGCTTTGCTTTGAGATTGTCAAAAATAGTGGTTTTAAGCACACAGAAGATGATGGAGATGCCATAGGTTACCACAAAAGCAATACCAAATCTGCTTAAAATATGGTCGACCTCCCATTCGGTTAACATATGATAAAGGACAAGGATTATCAGACAATGCCATAAATAAATTTCATAAGAAGCCTGTGAGATACTGGTAAGCAGTCCTTTCCCGCGGCGTTCTAAAGAAAATG
>JAZOWR010000075.1:0-3197 GCA_045659345.1 Ructibacterium sp. | reverse complement strand
AAGTTACTATGCGGCAAATGTTGCACGACAGATATTTGATGCCTATATGTCGCTGAAGGAGCAGCGCAGAAATCCGTAGTGATGCAAATGGGTCCAGGGGAAATTTTTGCAAAATTGTTTTTGACTTTTCAAAATGATTATGATAAAATGGCATAGAAAGAAGCAGGGTTTTAAAATTACAAATAATGGCAACGACAGGTGAGCTTAGGCTAGCCGCATCGTCCGGGAAAGGAGTCCGAAATGAATATTGCCTTGATTGCACATGACAAAAAGAAAGAACTTATGGTTGATTTCTGTATTGCATACAGTGGAATTTTAAAACAACACAACCTATGTGCCACCGGAACTACCGGCGCATTGGTTGCCGAGGCAACGGGTTTGCCTATTAATAAGTTTTTATCAGGTCCGGAGGGTGGCGACCAGCAGATTGGTGCCAGAATTGCATACAATGAGATTGACGCTGTGTTGTTCTTCCGCGACCCGCTTACGGCGCAGCCGCATGAACCGGATGTTTCGGCACTTTTTCGGCTCTGTGATGTGCATAACATCCCGCTTGCTACCAATGTAGCAACGGCAGAGGTTCTCATTATGGGTATTGCCCGGGGTGATCTTGGATGGCGTGATATTGTAAATCCTAAATAATATAAAAACATTCGCAATCTATCGGATTGCGAATGTTTTTTTTCTGACATTTCAATGCTTTTCTTCCATGAAAAAGACTACAAGACATCCCGCTATATACCAAAAATATAAATTTGTCAAGAGAAAAAATAATTTATTATGTAAACCGGATTGTAACATAACTGTAACACAAGAAAAGCAGAAGGAAAATAACTCACAATAAGCAAGTTGGACGAAACTGCCATAATTCAAGTTATTCACAAAGTTATACACATTTTCCACAATTTTTATCGGTGGAAAGGATAAAATGCGAGGTTATCCACAGAAAACGAATTTATGGGAAAAGACGGACAACCAAAAGATGACAAAAGGTTTACAATAATATTACAAAAAGATTTAAGAAATATTTGGTAAAATACTATAAATGCAAGAGGAAAAACAAGATTTCATAAAAATGGAAACGGTGAAATGCGATAAAAAGGAAATACGGATACCACAGAGGCAGATAGCGTACCTTGATGGGAACGCCGCATGAAAGAAAACAGAAAAGGGTTGATTTTTTTAGCAAAATACGATATACTAAGGAAAGATGGACAGAAAGGAAGGTTTATTATGGCTAAAGTAACAAAAGACACCATTATTATGGATGTTTTAAAGATGGATCCCGGTACAGCAGAATTTTTCTTTGCAATTGGAATGCATTGCCTGGGTTGCCCCTCTGCCAGCGGCGAGAGTGTGGAGCAGGCTTGTATGGTTCATGGAGTAGATGCCGATGAGCTGATAGAAAAAATCAATGCATACCTGGAGTCAAAATAAAAGAATAATGAAAAAACTCTTGACAAATAGATGGTAATTGGGTTATAATTATTACCGTCTTTTTGTTCTGGATAGAGAGGAAGAGGTAGATGGAACTCAATCTGTTGCCGATTCTCAACTGTGAAGGAAAACGGCTCGCAATTGATGCCGCATTGCAGTTGGATTTGCATCCGGAGGACACCTTTTGTTTACTGGAACCGATTGAGGTAAAGGGACAACTGGTAAACATTGGCGGAAGTTTAGAGCTGGATGCAGAGGGCAGGGCAAAATTGACTTTAACTTGCGACCGGTGCGCAGAAACCTTTGAGGCTGAAATTCCTTTTCAGATTCAGGAGCGCTTTAAAAAGGAAGATAATACCGGTGAAGAAGAAACCAACCCAGACATTACCATTTTAGAGGGAACTACCATTCATTTGGAAGAACTGGTATATGATGCGTTGGTTTTGAGTATGCCGACCAAGGTATTATGCAAGGAAGACTGCAAGGGAATTTGTCCTATTTGCGGTCAAAATCTGAACCAGAATGCATGCGATTGTGATGATCGTCCAACCGATCCCAGGTTTGATATTCTGGATAAACTGTTGTAAGATATGCAAAGAATTTCTTTGTTTGGGAGTAAACTCCCTCATATTTGAGTAAAGATGGAAAGAGGTGTAGCAATATGGCAGTTCCAAAGAGAAAAACATCCAAAGCGAGAAGAGATAAGAGAAGAGCAAACTGGAAACTCGTTATTCCGGGCATGGTAAAATGCCCCAACTGCGGTGAATTCAAAATGCCCCACAGAGCATGCAAAGCATGTGGTACTTATAAGGGCAAAGAAGTTATTTCCACCGAGGCGTAACTTAAAACAGTTTGACCCATCCAATCCGGATGGGTCTTCTTTTTTTATTTGTCCGACGGCAAATTTTTTCTTGTAAGAAGACAACAACTATGGTATACTAAGGAGGATGGAAAAGAAAGGATGACTTAAAATGGCGGCAAAGGTTCATAGTGTAGATCATGGAAGTCTTGCCTATGAGGCAGGAATCCAACCGGAAGATGTGATTCTGTCCATCAACGGGACAGAGATTCATGATTATCTGGATTATATGTTTGCCTCTTGCCGGGAGGAAGTAAAAATCCAACTTGATGACAGAACAGTGACGATTCACAATGAGGATTTTATGCCCTTAGGCATTGGGTTTAACACATTGCTGATTGACGAGCCTCGCTCTTGCCATAACCGTTGTGTGTTCTGTTTTATTGACCAGCTCCCGCAGGGAATGCGAAAAACCTGCTATTTTAAGGATGATGATTATCGCCTTTCTTTCTTGCAGGGGAATTATGTGAGTATGACCAACATGAAACAGGAGGATGTAGATAGAATCCTTCGCTATCATCTGCCTCGCATCAATGTTTCGGTACATACCACCAATCCTGAACTGCGCCAGAGGATGCTTCACAACAAGCGTGCCGGTGAAGTGCTTGATTATCTCAAGCAGCTTGCAGATGGCGGTGTCAATCTCAATGCCCAGATTGTTTTGTGTCCGGGATTGAATGATGGCGATGAGCTGGACCGTACCTTAAAGGACTTGGGGAGTCTTGGCAGCAGGATAGAGAGCATATCTATTGTTCCGGTGGGACTTTCTGATCACAGACAAGGGCTAGTGGAACTGAAAGGATTTGACAAGGACTCTGCAAGTGCAGTTATTGCGCAGGTGGAACAATGGCAGAAAAAGTTTCTTGAAACATTAGGTACACATCTGGTCTATCTGGGTGAT
>JAZOWR010000074.1:0-1836 GCA_045659345.1 Ructibacterium sp. | reverse complement strand
AACAGCCCACGGAAACACTTCCGTATCTGACCGAAAACCGTCTGCCCGAGTGGGTTCATAACAAGACCATTCAAAAATCAATAGAAAGCAGACGTATTCCATCCGAACTAAAAACTTATATCAAAACGTTAAAACGAAAGGGACATGAACATGGCACATCTTACTGTTGAGTTTTTTTCAAACGTTCTGGGCAAATGCATGACCATGGAGGTTATCCTTCCTCAGAGCACTACTACACAGATCGGCATGACCGGCGCAGAAGGGAAGGACACTTATCCCGTCCTGTATCTGCTCCACGGGATGTCCGACGATCATTCTATCTGGCTTCGCCGTACCTCTATTGAGCGTTATGTCTCCCAAATGGGGATTGCCGTTGTGATGCCCAACGCAGATCTTAGCTTCTATACCGACATGGCCATCGGCGGAAAGTATTGGACGTACATTTCCGAAGAATTGCCTCAAATCTGCCGCGGATTCTTCCCCAGAATCTCTCCCAGACGGGAAGACACCTTTGCCGCAGGGCTTTCCATGGGTGGCTACGGTGCGTTTAAACTGGGCCTCAGATGTCCCGAACGGTTCGGTGCCGTTGCGTCGCTGTCAGGATGTATCGATATCGTCTCCACTGTCAAACGTAACAGCGTAGGAAACCCTGCGTATTGGAACAGCATCTTCGGCTCCATGGAGGAACTGCAAGAAGGCGACAACAACCTCTTTAACGTTGCGAGCCGTTTAGACCCTGCAAAAGCACCCAAACTGTACGCTTGCTGCGGAACGGAAGACTTCTTATACGGAGAAAACCAAAACGCGCTGAAGCTCTTTAATTCCCTTGGGCTTCCTCTGACTTACGAGGAAGGTCCCGGCGCTCACACATGGGAATTCTGGGATGAATATATCCAGAAGATACTCAAATGGCTGCCCATTGAGCGATAACGACCTTACAGCGAATAAAATAGCGGCGTTTTCCCGTTAAAAGATCAAGCTGCTTCTTGAAAAGCAAGCCGTTTTTATGGGTGAGTGCGCTCTTGATCTGCTCTTTGCAGATAAAACTCAAGTTTATAGCATCCTCTACACTGACCTATATCGCTTCGAAAGGTTCGTTAGCAGGGGATTTCGGATTGCCCGCAAGTTATTTGGTGCGAAAGCAAATATGCCACACCCTGTCTGTCAGTTGCGCGAAAATATTTTCGTGCACATTGCCAAAGTTGTATTTTGCCGGCAGAATTTCGCTTGTTTTGAAAACCGCTGCGGATACAACAGTATAACAAAACCTTTCGCAAAAGTCAAGAAACCTCCCCGGATTTTTCCGGGGAGGACTTTTATGGCAATTCTATGTCATTGCGAATCATTTGCCGCTTGACGTATTGCAAGAGTTGGGCAACCTTTTCCGAATCCTCCTTGATTCGTTTTAGTTCTCTAATATCTCCCCACCAGAAGGAGTTGATATAGCGGAACAAAACAGGGAAGAGGTGCCGTTCCGCAGGTGAGAAGACATATTCCTCTCCAATGTACGAAAGGTTTTTAATGAGGTAATCCATCCTTCTTGCATCCAGCGCATCGTCATAACAGTACAAAGGATTTCCGCCATCGTATAGCTCTTTGCCATCAGCCCACCAAAGTGCTTCCCTGGTTAAATAATTCAAAGAGGGTTCTTTTCCGCATAGATTAAAATCGATCAATCCTGCAAAATCACAGACGTTGTCCAAAAGGATGTTGGACTGATTCAAATCTGCTTGAAAGCAGGATGTGGGCAGTAAATGGTATTCCTTTTTTAGTTCTTCTTGAATATTTACAAACAATTCCCACAGTTCATTGGCTTCGCTACAGAATACAGGAAGT
>JAZOWR010000073.1:0-3329 GCA_045659345.1 Ructibacterium sp. | reverse complement strand
ATAGCAGAGTGAAAGAACTTGGGCAGGAGTTTTCTGCTGTTATCAATGATTTAGAGGAGGAGATAGAAGATGTCTGCTGAAATAAAGAATGAAAAAGGTTTGATTCAAATTTCCAACACGGTAATTGCAAAGCTTGCAGGATTTGCGGCAACCAAATGTTACGGTGTTGTAGGTATGGCAACAAGAAGCGGTAAAGATGGTATTGCTAAACTCCTGAAGAAAGAACAGATGGACCACGGAATCAGGGTAAAGGTTACTGATAATACACTGGATATTTCTGTATTTGTGATTATGCAATATGGTGTCAATATCAGTTCTGTTGGAGAAATTATCAAGAGTAATGTAAAATACCAGGTTGAAGAAGCGACAGGACTCGAGGTGCGTTCCGTCACCGTCAATGTTGAGAGCATCCGGGTATATCAGCAAGGATAGACGGAACCACAAGGAGGATAAAGCCCTATGATACAAAGCGAAATATTATGTAAAATGATTGTTTCTGCATCTAATCACCTGCAGAACAATCTCAAGGCAATTAATGACCTAAATGTATTTCCCGTTCCGGATGGTGATACCGGCACCAATATGGGCATGACCTTTGGTGCAGCATCAAAGACTGTACTTTCTAATGAGGAGAATACAAGCTGCGGAGCTATATTGGATATTCTTGCAAAATCTGCGCTCAGAAACGCACGCGGAAACTCCGGTGTTATTCTTTCTCAGATTCTTCGCGGACTTTCTACGGCTGTTCAGGGGATGGAAGAGTTGGATGTTGCTGCAATCAAAGCGGCAGCATGTCAGGCAAGAGACACCGCTTATCGAGCTGTTATGAAGCCGACAGAGGGTACTATCTTAACCGTTGTCCGGGAAACCGCCGAGTTTGCGGAACAGCATGTGGAAGAATATACAGATGCTGCAGTATTTATGGAAGCGTTGCTTGGTGCGGCAAAGGAAAGTCTTGCAAAAACCCCGGAGATTTTGCCGGTGCTTAAGCAGGCGGGTGTTGTTGATGCCGGCGGTATGGGCGTGGTTACGCTCTTAGAGGGTGCTGTTTTGGCGCTCCAGGGTAAGCCGGTTACTCTTGCAGATGGCATAGAGGAAACAGAAACTAAGGAAAGCAGGATAAGTGCGGTCGCTTCGGAAGAAATTAAATTTCTTTATTGTACAGAATTTTTGATTCAAAAATCACCAGAGAGGAAGACCAGCCAGTTCCGGGCAGCGATTGAACCGAAAGGTGATTGTATGCTGGTAATTGAGGATGAGGAGATTGTGAAGGTACATATTCACACAAACCATCCCGGATATGTCATTGAACAGGCACTCAAGTTGGGTGAATTGACCAATTTAAAGATTGACAATATGAAATATCAGCACGATGAGAAGATTCAAACAGAGAATGGAACTACATCATCTGAGAGAAAGAAATACGGGTTTGTAGCTGTGTCTGCAGGAGCCGGGCTGACGCAGGTCTTTACCGACATCGGTGCTGATGCAGTGGTAGAGGGAGGACAGACGATGAATCCCAGCACGCAGGATTTGTTGAATGCAGTGCAGAGGATTCAGGCAGAAACCGTCTACATTCTTCCAAACAACAAGAATATTATTCTCGCTGCAGAACAGGTCAATGAGCTTGCAAACTGTAAGGTGATTGTCATTCCCACCAAAAACATTCCTCAGGGAATTTCAGCAATGCTTGCCTTTGACGAAGGAGCAGATGCCGAAGAGAACCGTGAGGCTATGTGCGAGATGATGGAGACTGTGCAATGTGGTCAAATCACCTTTGCGGCGAGAAATTCTACGGTAGACGGCATGAAGATAAAAAAAGGTGATATCATGGGCATGGAAGGCAGCTCCATTAAAAGCCTTGGCAAAGATATCAACGAGGTTGCCGAAGAATTGATTGACGGTATGATAACTGATGAAAGCGGTGTCATTAGCATCTATTACGGTGCAGAAACGGATAAAGAATTAGCAGAACAATTAGAGCAGAAACTTGCGAAGAAATACCAATATCTGGATGTGTCCCTGATTTATGGAGGACAGCCGGTGTATTACTATTTCCTTGCCGTGGAGTAAGCATATGAAAAGAAAAGACAGTATTCGCTATCTCAAAGGAATCGGTGAAAAACGAGCCGAGTTTTTTCAAAAACTCGGCATTTCCACCGTAGAAGATCTTTTGTATCATCTTCCCAGAGGCTATGAAGACCGGACGGATATCCGGGAAATTGCTGACCTTATCGAGGGAGAGAGCGTTTGCGTACGGGTATCTCCTGCCGGAGGTATCCGTTCTTTTCGTGCAAGAACGGGGGCAAGAGTTACGCAAGTTTCTATGACTGACGGAACAGGTGTGCTTAAGGTGACATGGTTTCATGCACCCTATGTGGAAAAACAATTAAAAAGCGGTGAAGAATGGATTCTTTTTGGTAAGATTGGTTTTCGTGGCAGAATGCCGGAGATGATAAATCCGGTGATGGAACATGTTGAAAAAGCCGGTGGAATGACCGGAAAAATTATGCCAATTTATCCATGTACCGCAGGGCTTACACAACGGAATATCCGTGAGGCAGTGCAAAATGCTTTGCATGCATTGGATGAACCGATCCCGGAAATTTTGCCGGAGGCAGTTCGCAAGGCTTATGGACTGTTGGATATTGAAAAAGCAATTTATCAGGTGCATATGCCGGAAAGCTTTGCGGATTTTGAAGATGCGCGCCGCCGTCTTGTTTTTGAAGAGTTCTTTGTTATGCAAATGGGGATTGGAATGGCAGGAGAGGAGCGGAAAAAAGGCTCTGCGCCGCAATTTAGCGATGTAAAATGTATTGCTGAATTTGCAAAAATGCTGCCGTTTGATTTGACAAATGCACAAAAACGAGTCATTAACGAAATTTCTGCTGATCTCAGGCGTGATGTGCCGATGAATCGTCTGGTCCAGGGCGATGTAGGTTGTGGAAAAACTGTAGTTGCAGCAGCAGTTATGTTTGCGGCG
This sequence comes from Ructibacterium sp., assembly GCA_045659345.1. Taxonomy (GTDB): domain Bacteria; phylum Bacillota; class Clostridia; order Monoglobales; family Monoglobaceae; genus Ructibacterium. The sequence continues at coordinate 346 of JAZOWR010000073.1, read as the reverse complement.
GTTCAATCCGGATTTCAGGCAGCAATGATGGCGCCGACAGAAATTCTGGCAAAACAGCATTATCAAACACTGTCTCGACTGTTTGCACCGTGGAATATTCGGGTAGCACTTTTAGTAGGCGGACAGAAAGCCGCAGAACGAAATGAAGTTCTCAAAGGGCTTGCAGAAGGAAGTGTACAGATTGCTGTGGGTACGCATGCATTGATCTCCGGCAATGTGAATTTTGCCCGGTTGGGGCTTGCGATTACGGATGAACAACACCGATTCGGCGTCCGTCAACGCTCTGCACTAACCGAAAAGAGTGAGAATATACATACCATGGTGATGACGGCAACGCCGATTCCCC
>JAZOWR010000072.1:0-22285 GCA_045659345.1 Ructibacterium sp. | reverse complement strand
AGTTTCAAAATAATAAACCACCGCACTACGATTATCTTCATTGAATTGGATTTTATCAATTTTGGAGTATGAAATAATTGCATCGTCATTGTTAGCGGACGGATGATAAAGATAAAAGTCATCGTACGATATTGCGTTATTATTTATGGAATCCACATAAGCGTAAAATTCATCTGTGTTTATTATGGGGGTGCTTTCATTTGCTCCGAATGTAATCGTACCACCAAAGTTGCGGTTCCAGTCACCACTGAAACGCACCGTTAATTTATGCTGATACTTCAGCTTATTACCGCCGCCACCTGCACTTCCAAGCACTTCCTCTTTCCACGCTTCAAGCACATCGGTGTATTTGGCAATAACCACCTCACCGTTGCTGTAGCCCTCACCGACTGAAATGCCCTTGAATATATCGGTACCCCACGCATAGTCTATCGTGGTTCCGGTGTGGCAAAGGAATCGAATAACGAAGTTCAGTGTGCCTGCGTATTGTGTTGCATTGCCTGATATGAGCCAAGAGAAAATGACCACATCATCACTTTCCGGGCTGATCTGCATATCGTCTACGATATACACATCAGCATTTGACACCTTCGTGGCTGCATCTACGTTGATGTAGTGTACTTCGATCTTGTCACACTGATTCATATCGTGACCATCAACCAAGCGGGGTATTTCGAAGGTGAACCGCTCTGAATTGTGGTCATACTGCATCAGCTGTGTTTTGGTTGTAGATTGGTTTGTGATTGCCCTTGTGATCGGGTCTATTGCAAAATGTGGGTCAGTGTCATATACACTATGTATGTGTGCCATTTCGCACCACCTTTCTTTTGTTTTTTTGCACGAAAAAAGCACCCTGCATCACTGCAAAGTGCTTTTGGTTGTTTTGATTTTTAGAGGAATTCTTTTTCGAGGTTGATGTCAAGACCGAACTCCTTCAGGTCAGCATCCCTGACAAACAGTTCGCTTTGGATTGTGTCCAAAATCTCATAGTATGCCAGCTTACGACCTTTGTAGAAATCGTCATTTTTGTTTTCCTTCGCTTCTTCAGCCGCATCGTTGGCATTCGCTATTACTCTTGAAATAATAAATTTAATTGATTCTTCAGTCATCATAATCACCTCTCTTTTTTAACTCCTCGATTCTATCATCGATACATTTCTGGAAGTTTTCTATTTCCTTTTGCCAGTGCTTTATAAGTCCTCTTTGCTCCCTAACATCTTTTTCCGCCCAACCTTCTGCGTGTTCTGCAGGATTGTTGATTTTGTTTAGATGTTCTTCAATCCGGGCTTCGAACTTTCGCATTGCCCTCTTGAGCGAACCGGACTCTTGCTTGGCAATATCCTTCTCTGCGAAGAACTGTGTATCGATTTTTACGAGTGGCTTCGGTGCTTTGGAACTGCCTATCGCCGAACTCATTATATCACTTTGTTTTGCCTTAGATGTGGACGAACTGTTAACTTTCGGATTGATTTCCTCAACAACATAGATTGTTTGCTCCAGATCTGGGTCATAGTCTATGCTCACTACCTTGAATTTGGTCTTGGCTGATACCAGCACTTCTTCCTCTCCGGGGTTCATTGCGTGCATTGAGATGTCTGCTGCACGTGTCAGCCCCTTGGTGACGAAGCAATAGGAGTTTTCTTCCCAATGAGCGAATTCGTCCGCTGCATCCTCGTTTTTCGACCATGAGGACGTACCCTTCATATCAATTTCTTGTCCTACTCTAAGGTCAAGCGGTTCTTCGGTAGATATTCCTCGGTACAGGTCACCTTTGTACGATTTTGCCTGATCGATGAATTCCTCGATTGCTTCTCCTTGAACCTTTGCTTTGGCATCGTTGAACTGCCCTGTCTGTGTGCGGCGTATTTTGCCGTAGCCGCCGTCAGACCAGTACTCGAGGGCTTTTATCTGTTCCTCTTTTGAATACTTGCCTGCAGCCTGTTTTGCTGCTTCTACAATCTTTTGTAACCTCTGCCGGTTGTATTCCTCAGTGGTTCCGCCCTTATCGAGATAGTTGAGCCATTCATCATACTCTTTGCGGTCACTGTATGCCGCTGTACTGCATCGACAGTTTGGGTGCATCGGCGGCGCATTCTCTCCGGGCATCATCTTTGCTACCTTAAAGTGCTTTCCGCTTAACCCCTCGCAGATCGGACAGCAACCACCATTGACGATGAATTCATATTCCTCGAAGCCGTTGCGCTCGAAGGATTGCTTCTGGGCTTCTGTCTGCACTCTTGCAAGCTCGGTGCGCATCAGCCTTTCCGCATTGAATGTGCTTGTGTTGAAGCTCTTTTTTAGCTCCCTCGCAAGCACTCTGGGGTTCTTGCCTTGTATCAGTCCACTTTCAAGCAGCTTGGATAGGTCTGCCTTCATCAAGTCCTGATACATCCATATCCTGTCCGAGAACTTGGCGTTGTGGAATGAAGCATTCACAATGGAGTGGGCTTTCTTGGCATTGCTTTTGACAGTCTTGCCGAGAATGCCCGCTTGCCTTTTCAGTTCATCCTCGGTTCTGCCCTGCAGGATTCCGCCCATAAACTTTTCAAGCTCATCGTGTCCGGCTATCAGCTCTTTGCCTATATTCGCTTTCAGCATTTCAAGGCGGTTGATTTTCATCGTGGCATTGTATAGCCGCATTTCCTCATTCGCCTTGGCTGAGAAGTTCTTTTCCTTGACGTACTTTGCCGCCTTGCGTTCATACGCCTTGATATCAAGCTCACTGACCCGCTTTTTTGCTTCTGCCAGTGTTATTCCTTCCTTGGATGCATACTTGCCGTAGAAGGCGTTTATTTCGCTCTGGCAGGCATCGAGCATGTCATTGTATATTCGTTTGACCTGCTTGTCATACTCTTTTTCATCGGTGATGCGTGATTTTAAGGCTTCGGCTTCCCTCTTTGCCCAATACTCACTGCTCGTCATTGTCGCTCACCTTGCCAGCCATCTGATCAACATCGGCAGCTATCTGCTTGTCGGTCTTGCCGAACATCACCTGATCCACTATGGTTTCTTCCGGGCTTGCGTTTTCTTCCTCGATTTTGTCAAGCTCACCTTCGATGTCATCTACCACCGACAGAACTTTCAGCTGTGTTTCGTGGCTGACTATACCTTCCATCTGTGCTGCGATCTGAGCTTCTTCAAGCAGGTTTGACGGGAAGTTAGGTGTGAACTTGTAATGCAGCTGCACCCACGCATCTTTCTGCACCTTGGACGAGGGATGTCCGAATAGCAACTTATATCTGCGGTTCATACCGCTGGTGAATTTTCTTTCCTTGGTCTTTTCAAGGTTGTACATTGCCTGCAGCTTGTACTTCAGCGCAATGCCTGTGGCGGCTCCGAAGTTTTCATCGGATATGTTTGCGACCATACTGATATGGAATATAAGCCGCTCTGTGCGTTCAAGAAGGTTTTCCTGCGTGGTGTCACTTTCGGGCTTGCCCATAAATTCAACAATGAGCTTTTCGGCGTTCTCACCTTCAAAGTTGATTATGCGGTTGTCACGAATGTGTTTGACCCCTTCGTCATCAAGGGTCACACCAAGTATTTTCATGTATGCATCGGCGAAGTAGTCAACATCATTCGCCTTTTCCGAGAGTGCTTTGTTGTATGCGTTGACCAGTGTCAGCACCGGCTCGAACAGTCCTTGCCGCTCGGAATTCTCCACATACTCTGTGGCGGGTACTCCGGGGAAGTAGTGCGGCTGCCAGTCTTCGTCTGTCCATTCCACACCGCCGGTGATCTTGAAATAGCGCACGCCATATTCACTGGATATGCTGCCCCATTCATTGTTGTCCCTGTCGGTGTAGCGCCTTATGAAGTACAACGGTCTTTCGAGGATTGAATCATCGAAGACCATAAATGCTTCAATGGGTGACAGGTATGTGATGCACAGCTCTGATTCCTCATCGGTGAAGTACATCTCATAGCCCTTGCCGAATATGCTGCATATCTTGGACAGCTCTGCGTTGTTATCGTCCTGATCGTTGTACTGGTCAAGGTATTCCACGTATTCTGCGACCTTGTCATCATCTGCAACGGTCTTAATGGGATTGCCGATGAAGAAGCCGTTCATCGTGTCTACGATATACTTCGGGAAGTTCACCACGATTCTGTTATCGGGCTTGTAATTTGGCTTTTCCTTCTGGTGCAGTATATCGTGGTCGCTCATATATGCATCGAGCAGCTTTTGGTACCTGTCATTCACTTCCCGCCGGTGTTCGTCAAGGAACTGTGACAGAAGCACCAGTGTCAGTTCTTCGTCTTTGGATATTCTTATCATTATATTCCCCCTGTGATGGTTCTGTTTAGTTTCGGTTTAGAGCGGCGCTCCATTTCTATTGCATATCGCAGCATTGCCATTGCATCATCTTGGAATGGTACGGGTTCATCGAGATATTCTCCGGTCTTTTCGTCCTTGCGCCATTTCCACTGCTGGATTTCCTTGATCGTGTTAACGCAGGACGGGTGGATGTGGATTCGGTGCTGCTGCAGGTGGTCAATCTGTGCCTTGACACTGTTCTGCTCTTTCTTGACGGGCTGTGCCTTGTATCCTGCTTTGCGCCACATCTTGATTCTGTCCGGCTCTGCGCTATCACACCACATTGTCAGCTGCTTATTGAAGCCTTTTGCCGCTGCAAGTTGTATCAGCTCGGCTGTGTCCCTCTCGAATTCGTACAGCTCTTTGCATAGGTATAATTCGCCGTCCTTGAAGCCGACCTCACCGATGCAGTTTGCGTGGTTGTATCCGAAGTCCTGTGCGTTGACCATATAATCAAATCGCCCCGGTGAAGTGTCGAATTCTTCCACTATATAATTGGAGAGGATCAGACCGCCGATTTCGCCCCACTCTCCAAGTCCGTATATCCGGTATCCTTCTGGATCGACTATCTTTCGGCGCTCCATACGCCGTTTGTATGCTTCATCGGTGAAGCGGTTATCCAAATATGTTGAATGGTGCGTGAATGTGTCGCTGTCGGTGTAATCGAAGAATTGCTTTTTTATCCAGTGGTTTTTGTTCACGGGGTTGAAGGTCATTCTGATCTGATAGAATTGTCCGGGTGGCAGCTCTCCACGCAGACGGTCATCTATTATCTCGAAGTCTGCCTGTGTGAATTCTGTTGCTTCTTCCAGCCACACATCGGTCAGCTTGCCCCGCTGGAATGTGATTGATTTGAGCTTCTCTCGTTGCTTCTCATCATTCATTCCTCGGAATATGACCTTGTTGCCGTTGTGCCTGCAGGTTATCTGCAGTGGGTTCGTGTTGATTTTCCAATACTGTTCGGCGCTCTCTCCGAACATACGATAAATAGCACCTGTCAACTCTGCGAAGGTGCTGTCACGGTTTGTTATATCGGATTTGCGGAGTGCTACAAGGTTCCTGCCCTTGTCCTTCATCAGTCGCAGGATGTAGTGCTGGGCGGTGTCATAGCTCTTTCCCGAACCTGCCGAGCCTTTCTCGACAATATATCGCTTGTCGCTGCGGTTTACCTCTTTGAAGGCGGGATTTGCCTGTACCTTTATGTTCATTCTTCATCACCGTAGTCTATCGTGATGTTCAGATCCATATCGACATCGGCTTCTACCCTCACGGCTGGGTTCTCTCCTGCTGTATCACGGACGAATGCAGCGGCTGTTGTGTCACCCTTCAGCGCCTTTTGTATCTGGGCTATCATCATCGCATCCTGCACGGTGATGTTCTTTCCCTTTAGGGCTGCGAAGTTCTTGATGTTATCTAGGTCTGCGCCTTTGCCTGACCTCATTGGCAATTCGAGCAGGATTTCGAGCCGCTCTCGCATTGCTTTCTTTTTCCGCTTGGCTTCACCGGATGCAATACCGCCCTTCCTGCCATTCTCCCGGCGCTGTTCCGGTGTCATTTTCTCGAATTCATTCCTTGCCATATTGCATCACCACCTTTCATCGCATTCTTGCTGCTCTCTCTCTGCGGGCTTGATTGCGCCGCTCTGCTGCTGCTTGCTTCTTTCGTATGTATTCTCTCTCCGCTTGAATGTAAGCCCCAAGCGGATTGGTACCACTGTTTTTGTCGGATTCGTATATTTTGGTGACAAGCTCGTTATTGCTCCAGACCTCTATTCGCACGCCTGTTTTCAGTTCCTTGCTTGCTTTCCGTGCGGATGATGTGGTCAGGATCGGTCTTCTGGTGTTGCAGTCGACCACCAAAAACGTATTATAGTTTGCCATTCAAAAGCACCGCCTTTTCTCCTTTTATCAACTTGGTTTTTCGACCGTAGTTTTCTGTTTTCTTGTGACATTCGTGGCAAAGTGTAACGCCGTTATTTATGTCATACATCAATTCTGGGTAGTTTGCTTTTTCTTTTATATGATGTGCTTCGAGATTGCGGGTGCGCTTTCCGCACGATTGGCATGTATAATTATCTCTTGCAAACACCGCCGTTCTCCACTCTTTATATTCCACGCATGTCCTTTGGAGTTTGCTTTCTTTTGTTTTACCGCCCTTCCAGAAATAACTTGCTTCACCTTTCATTCTGTTTCTGTAATCAAGGTTTCTACACTCATTCCCGCAGTATTTCTTATTCGCCGCCTTTGTGGTTATTATCTCCTTCCCACAATACTTGCAATAGTTAATTATTCGGCTCCTTATACTCCAGCACTTCTTGGAACAGTAGATGGTCGGTCTGTCTTTGTATTCTTTCACCGCCCTAAATGACACACCGCAAATTGGGCATATAGCTATCCTTGCTCTTTGCAGGTCTGGTCTTTTTTCGCCCTTACGCATTTTCAATTTCTGACCATGGGATTTTCTTGTTATCTTTTAGAAGGAATACTTCCGAATCATCCCCACGGAAATTTATATATCTTTCAATAATGGTCTGTGCGTATCTTGGATCATACTCCATCATCCTGCAGCTTCTGTTCAGCTGTTCGCAGGTTATGAGGGTGGAGCCACTGCCGCCGAACAGGTCAAGCACGATCTCGTTCTGTCGGCTGCTGTTCTTTATGAGCCTTGCTATCAGCTTTATGGGCTTCATTGTCGGGTGCAGGTCATTCTCGGTGGGTTTGTCTTCATTTATTACTGTAGTGCTGCATTTGTCGCTCAGGATTTCTTCAAGGAGCTTTATCATTTCCTCTTTCTTGAGCTTCTTTATGTCAATGCCCTTGTCCTCGAACACAGTGGACTGTGTGCGGTCATCTATGAAGTAGTGCGATTCGCCGTCCTTCCATCCGTACAGGCACAGTTCGTGCTTCCAGTGGTAGTCCTGCCTGCCGAGGATGAATGCGTTCTTGTTCCATACCAACTGCTGCCTTACCTTCAGTCCGACATTGTTGAGCGATTTCTCGAAGTTGATATGCTCCCTGCTGGCGTACCATACATAGAATGCACCGCCGGCTTTCAGGCTTCTTTCGAGATTGGCAAAGCACGCCGTCAGGAATTCACCGAACTGTGTGCTGTCCATATCATCGTTCTCGATTGTCATACCTTTGGAGTTCTTCACCGCTACATTGTAGGGTGGATCGGTCACCACAAGGTCAGCCACTTCGCCGTTCATCAGCTTCTCCACGTCCTTGCTGTTGGTGCTGTCACCGCACATCAGGATGTGATTGCCGAGCTTGTAGATGTCACCGGGCTTTGTCCTTGGCTCCACGGGCGGGTCTTCATCATAGCCGTCTTCTTCAGCTTCCAATTCTTCTTCGGGCTGTTCTTCTTCCTCGAAGCCGAATTCTGTCATATCTATTCCGACCAGATCCTGCAGTTCTTCGTCCAGCAGATCGAAGTCCCATTCGGACTTTTCGGCTACCTTGTTGTCTGCAAGTCTGTATGCTTTTATCTGTTCATCGGTCAGATCGTCCGCCACAATGCAGGGTACTGCTGTCATTTTTAGCTTTCTCGCAGCTTTGTACCTTGTGTGACCCGCAACGATTATTCCGTCCTTATCGATTACGATTGGCTGCTTGAAGCCGAACTTTTTTATTGATGCTGCGACATATCGTACCGCTTCATCATTCCTTCGTGGGTTCTTTTCGTATGGACTGATTTCGTCCATTCCTTTTATGACTATTTCCGGCTGCTTTGCGTTTTCCATCTGTATATCTCCCTTTGTAATTCTCTGTAAAAAAGGCAGCACACCAGCACCTTTCTGGACAGTTTTGTCCTGCCAACTGCCGCCGTGGGTCATGAGGCTACCCCACAACACTTGCCACGCAAAACTCCAACGTGGTTTGTGCAGGCGCTGTGCGTGCTACCCGGTCACACGCATCGTGAAGTTTGTGCAAGTCTTGTGCAAGGGGGTAATTCTTGTGCAAGTTTTTTGCAATGATGCGTGTTATTGCTTTTTTTGCATGAAAAAACCGCCGCAGCTGGTTGCCGGGCGGTTTAGATATTTCTTGACATTATAATTATAGCACTTGGAAATAGTCACAAGTTATGCGATTTAGTCACAAAGTATGCGATTTAGTCACACTTTCTATCATTATTTGCCGTCTTGCTCCATCCAGAGCGGGTTAAATTCTCGGTATGCCTTCAGTAGTTTTATTATTATCATTGCTATCCCCCTTCAGCATTTCCTGTTTGATCTGGTCGATGTGATATGCAATCAGATATGGGAATGACCCTACTGTGAGATGGTTGTAATAGGTTTTGAGCCTTTCGGCAAATTCCTTTATGCCTTGCTCATAGCCTTGCTGATATTCCTTGCTTTTTCCTTCGGTCATATCAATCTCCTTTCAACGCAGAAATCAACTTTTTACAAGTGTTTGGAGTTGCGAAAAGGTTATCTCCACACCTAATTATTTTCTCATCATCAAGAATGGTTTTATATCCATACCTTTTCGCCCATTTCTTGTTAATTCTTCGTTTTCGATGAGTTCTACGCTGAACCTCTTTCGTTATAGCTGTTGTTTCAAAAAGTCGGAAGCCCATAAAAGTTGCAATCGGTTGCATATCATTCTCCTTTCGGTACTTTGGGCAAGGGCATCCAATGTGTGACTGTTCCTTCATTAAAACTACCAATTTTGCTGTAATAAAGGACACAAACCAAACTTTGACCTTCGATATTGCAATGAGTTAAATATCTTCCGTTCCTTTCGGGCAACCTGTCGGCAACACTTATCCACTCTTGCTTCACTCTCAACCTCTCATTCTCATCGGCAACCCTACGAAGCTCGTTATCAATCATAATCTGTCTTGTGTTCATTTCACTTCCTCCGTGTATTTCTTTTTGAGTTCTTCGATTGAGTGTTTAACACCCCACACCATCTCTGCCAACGAGTATCTGCTTCCGTCAAGCCACACTTCAAGCTCCTCAAAAATCTCCCTCGCAACCTCGGAAGCCTTGCGGTAGCCTGCGTTGTAAATCTCGTTTGCGATAGCAAATCCATCCACATCGTAATAGGCACAATCTTGACCATATACTTCATCAATACACTCTTTTATTTCAATTATCTGCTTTTCTCTGCTCATTGTTTGTTCCTTCCTAAACGTATTCAATTATTTTATTGCTTTTTTGAAATACCCAAAAGTAGCTATGAAACTTTCGAGCATTCTTTTGATTTTTAATCTGCCAATCTGCAACGATTCTGTTTTTGGCAAGTAAAATGAATAAATCTTTAGGGTAAAATCCTTGTTTAATAGCTTCGTTGTATATAAAGCAATGGCTCATATACTGCTTACCACTACTTACTTTATCTTGGCATTTAAATATCAATATACCTTGATCTGTTAATACCCTGTGGCACTCTTTTAAGCTATCAACATAGAATTGGTGTAATTCCTTTTCGCTCGGATAAACGCCGAATCTCTTGTTGATTTTGTTGCTATCGTTATCTTCATTGAGAGATTTGCCTGTGGTTGCAAGAAACGGTGGGTCAAACATTATACACTCTATAGATGAATCACCCAATGGCAGATTTCTGCTGTCACCATATTCAACACCATCTACTTGTGGGTTGATGTCGAATTTATAAGTGGGTTGGTCTATTCCTGTGTTGCTATAAAAATTGCCCTTGCTATATGTAACGTCACAATCAATGCGACACTTCGGAACGTGCAGATTTAGAATCCATTTAATAATCTCTGCTTGGTCGTATGATATGCTTTTAATCATTCATTCCGTGTCCTCGCTTTCTGTAAATCTCTTTCTCATAAGCACGGTTGTACCCTTGCCGATTTTAGACTTTACACTTACGCTATCCATAAAGCACTGCATAATAGTAAATCCCATTCCACTATGCCCATTTGTTCTTGCGGTTGTGTGCAAAGGCTCTGTATACCATTGAACATCATCAAATCCGCAACCATTATCAGAAATCTCAATGGAAAACTCTCTGTTATCATAAAGCCTTGCGGATATGTAAATATAGTCCTTGCCGTTCAGCTCTTTGTATGCGTGGGAAACACAATTGTTTACTGCTTCACTAACGGCACATCTTATATCGCCCAAATCCTCAACTGTGGGATTTTCGGGTTTAAGAAACGCCGTTACGATGTCCCTCGCAATATCATCACTATGCACATTAGCCGTAATGCGTATCTTGATTTCGTTTGTTATCTTTTTCATTCCGTGTCCTCGCTTTCCTTTTTAATCTCTTTGACACACTCACGGCAATAGCATCCTTCATAGCCTTCTATCTCGTATAAAAAGCACATCCAAGCCATATTCCACTTACCATTATCAAGGCATCTCTTACAAGAGCCGTGTCCTTCCCCTTTACATTGAGTGACTTTCATTGGCTGTCCTCGCTTTCCACATAGCACCACGACTGTGGCGGTCTTGTTATCGGTGCAGGCACTTTGCAATCCTCATCATATATGCAAGCGGTACTTTCATAACCACCCCTGCAAGCATTGCACTTTTTGAGTGTGTAAAACTCTCCCAACTCCCTCGGCTTGTCATACCCCTCTATGTTTTCAAGAACATTGCCATATATAACATCACCGTTTGCGTACTCAATTAAATCCTCGATTGGCACGCAACCATCTTCTATAAATTTAGGAGAATACAGACGATGGTTTAATGGATCAAATTCAATATTTTGCACCACATCAAACTGTCCAATGACTTTGCCACAACCACCCTTGTTTTTCGTTTCATAGCAGTGGTGTGTTGTTAAGGGTAAAGGCTTTTTTCTCCACTCAACTGTTTTCTTTTTGTGGATAAAAATATTATCTGTATGCGGTTTGTTGATGCTTATTAAAACTGATGATTTCATACTCCCTCGCCTTCTGCCATTTCTTCTTCCTCGGCTACTACTCTTTCAAGGATTTCTTTTGCGACCTTCAAGCCCTTGTAATATCCCCGTAGCTCGACCAAATCTTCATCATTGGCATTTCCTTTTTCAACCTGTGATATTATAAAAATTACCGATCTTGTGTCTGTTTGCATTGATATCTGATAGTCCAGACATGCTTGGAATCTCTCCAATACCTTGTTTGCATCCATTATGTTTTTCCTTCCCTTTTATTTAATATTGTTTGTACGTGTTTGAGCGCCCTTCCCTTCGTGGTAGTAGCCCATTCATAGCGCCGGTCATATAATGAAGCCACCTCTTGCAGTGTGAAGCCTTGCACATAGACTTTGTGCAGCACGTCATATTCGGTGACATTCAGCTGCTCGATTACGCTTATGACATCCTGCCTTGCAGCAACAAGTTCGTCTATGCGCTTTTGGATTTCGACTTCCAAGTCCAGATAGGTGCAGATTGCATTTGCAACGGTGTCATGGTTACCGGATGACTGCACTTTCTCCCCGGACATATTCACGGTGGTGTTGTTGGCTATTTCACGCCATTGCAGTGATTCTGCGATTTTGTTTTCAATGAGCTTGTCCAACTTTCTGATCTGTTGCAAGAATTCTTTTGCGGTCAACCTATTTCACCCTCTTTCTTGATTTTCGTTTTGCAGCTGCTTCCTTCAGCCGCTCTGATTCGCACACGCATTTCCAAGAGCAGACACGCTTGTGCGTTTGGTATGTGCGCTTGTCCTTGTAAACATGCCCAACGGCTGGAATGAATTTCTTTCCGCATACGGGGCATATTGATTCCGGTAGGTGATTTACTATCTTTTTCATCGTTTAGGCATCCCCCCTATTTACTGAAACTATTTTTGAGTGCTTCAGCTCTTTTTCGGATTTCTTCATCTTCGCCTGCGGTCTTGGAGTTTCGCTTTATTTCAGCTTCGGTTCTTTCCAGTGCTGCGGTTATGGCATCGTCCACATCGAAGTTGCCGTACCTGACTTTCGGTGCTTCACCTTTTTTTATGGCTTTTTCCTCTTTTTCCTTGACAGCATCTATGACCCAGCGCTTGATGCAGAGATAGTGATTTTTCCGCTTGTAGCCTGTTTCCTCGATGTATTCATCCAAGAATGTGATAGATTTGAGTGCGAATACCATTCCGTATTCTTCTATCAGCTTGTCTTCTTCTTCAGCGGTTAAGAGTACATTTTGAAATTCACCACGTTTTTGTTTTTCTGGTGTGGTTTTTTTCTTATTATTCTTTTTATCTATCTCTTTATCTATTTCTTTATCTTTCTCTTTCTCTATACTCTTACTTGGACAATTTGGACTTGCGTTGGACAATTTTGGACAATGTCCAATTTCTGCGGCTTCGAGTTCGATTTTCTTCTCTCGCTGCTCTCGCTTCTTTTGCGCCCAATATGTTTCGCTCCCTATCATCTTTTCGACTTGGTTCATGTAGTAGGTGCCATCGTCCATTATGTCGATCATACGTAGTTCGCTGAACAGTTTGACAGCGCTTCTTACGATGTCCACGTTGGTATGCGTAAGAGATGCCAGCATTGCTTCGTTGTATGGAATTTCCTCGCTGAATCGTAGGTTCCCTTCGTGGTCAACGCTCTCGCATAGCAGCTTCAGGTAGAATAGGATGTAATCTTTGCCGTTTGGCATGTCCTCTATGATCTGAATATCGTGCCGCTTGAAAAAATCCCTTTTCAGCTTCAGCCAATAATATTTTTTGTCATCAGCCATTTTTGTGTCACTTCCTTCATCACATTTCCTCTAACTTTTCTATGTATTCTGTGGGATAGCTTCCTTTGAATATCTTGTCGATCTCCCTTGACAGATACTCGGTCTGCTCCGCTTCGTTTTTCAGGTTATTGTTGATGCGGTACATCTCCCGCCAATTGGCGAGGAATAGCAGGCATCGCTTCTTTCCGAAGCCGAAGTTTTTGTGCAGCACGATGCAGGCAAATTTCAGCCACAGCTTCTGCAGCTTTGCCATGTCCTTGTTGACCTGCTTTTCCACTTCATCTGTCAGTGTCCGGTTGATTATCTCCTTTTCGGACTGTGGCAGGTTTAGGAATGATTTCGGCATCCTGACCTTCATTTGCCGTCACCCCCTAGCGAAGTCTATGTATTCTTGTTCGTTTTCCGCTCGGTAGACCTGCACCATATCATCGGCTGCAAGGTATGGGCATTCTTCCTGCACCTTCTGTCTGGATCGGCGCACGCTTTCGAAGGGTGGCAGTTTTAGTTCTTCAAGATGTGTGATTGCCCAGCCGAAATCAACCAACAGGGCAGCTTTGTTTAAGTGCCTACACACCTCATAGTACAGGATCATATCGCTGTTTCTGGTGGCTTCGTTCTGTTCGAGAATGGATTTGACGAGAGCTTTTGTGTTTCGGAGTTTCATATTTTTTACACCTCTTTTATTTTTATTTTGTGAATGTATAGCATCAATTTGCGCTTGATCACATAGTCCTTCGTCTTGAAGCCTTTAGTATCAAGCACGATGGTTTTGCCGTTTTCCTTGTAGACGAAGTCGGCTATGTACTTAACTGGTAGCTCCAAGCAGACCCGCTTCATTTTGGGCTGTCCTTTGCGCTCACCGACCTTGTATACTTCGCCTGTCGGGATTTCTTCGTATTGTGCCGGTATCAGTTCGAATTCCACCTGTCGCTTCAGGTCGGTGATCTCCCCCGCTTTTTGAAGCAGGGAGAGTTCACGGAATCTTCTGTATTCTTTGAGCGAATCGAAGGTCATACCGTCCCTTGTGATTTTCCGGCTGTGGTATTTACTTCTCAATGCTGTCACCTCTAGTTCTTTGATATTCGTTCAGTGCTGCTATTTCTTCCTTGGTCAGTATGATTGCGCCTTCGGGCAGGATGGTCACTCCATTTGCTATAAGGTGGTCTGCGAGTGCTACTGCCTGCTCATATCGTTCATATGGCGGTAGAAGGATCGTATCTTCTCCGGTCTTGTATAATAAGTCCGCAAGCATTTTTCTTTGGCTCATCTTCTCACTCCTCAGAACGGCAGCTGCGCATCGTTCGGTATCGTTTCAAATTTCTGCTGCTGTTGCGGATTGTAAGCGCTGGGCATATATGTTGTGCCGGGGATACCAGGGATTGTGGGACTTGCTGGCTTTGCCTGTTCTGCATCGTTCTTGCCGTCCACGAAGTATGCTTCATCAGCCACCACTTCTGTTGCATAGCGCTTCTGTCCGCTGCTGTCAGTCCAGCTTCGTGTCTGAATAGCTCCTGCGATTAGAATGGACGAGCCTTTCTTGAAGTACTTGTAGATGAATTCTGCAGTCTGCCGCCACGCTTGGCAGTTGATGAAATCTGCTTCCTGCTGTCCGTCCTTTGCGTATCTGCGGTTAACTGCGATTGTAAATGTGCATGCGGACAGTCCGCTTGCTGTCTGTTTGAGTTCTACGTCCTGTGTAAGTCTCCCGCCTATAATTGATTTGTTGATGTTCAAATTTGCCATTGCTTTTTCTCCTTATTTATTGTTTTTATTGTTCTTTCCGAAGATAATGTCTAGGGTGTTCAGTGCGGCTAGTGCTACTATGGTGCCGCAGATGATGAGTAGGATTTGTGTTGCTGGTGTCATGTTTTTAGCTCCTTTACAGTAGGTAGAATTCTTCGGAATCTCTCGGTGCCTTCAGCACTTTGGTTTCCTTGCACCACTCGCATTTGTTGCACCGCTCCGGTGCTATGATGCGCTTTTTGATTGCATCGTACATTTCCACGCTTGATGTGAATTTGTTGTATGCGTATTCAATCGACTTTGGATTCAGATGCACGATGTCAATGTCGGGTACCTTTTCTTTGGTTGCTGCTGCTAGATAGAATGGCAGTGTCTTGCCTGTGTTCTGTCGGACGATTTCCTGATAGACCGCACCTTGCAGGTCATATTCCCAGAATTCGAACCACGGGAGTGATCCCTTTGCGATATCGTATAAATTTTCAAAATCTCGCACGATTTTCAGGTCTACGATCTTGTCTGGGTGCAGGCTGTCTACTTTTATCTTGACGGGTACACCGCAGATCTCTCCGGTCATTATGACCTGCTTTTCGCCGGACATATAATGCCTGAACAGCTTGTCCCTCTCGATGCGCTTGATTATGGCATCGGCTTGTATGTACTCCGCTTTCAAGGTGCCGTCACGCTTGAATATTTCGGGGTGCAGCTGCTTGAATTCGTCCATCGTACCTTCGAAGTGGGCATCCACATAAGAGCCTACAAGCAGTGCTGTGGTTTCTTCTCGTTCGTACTTGCCCTGCATCTCAGCCATTGCGCAGGCTTGGCATCGGGTGAAGCTCTTGAACTGCGATACTGACATGTATTCTCGGTTCGCTCTGCGGCTGAAGTAGTTGCTCGGTGTCAGCTTCATCCCTGCGCCCCCTTATTCAGAGCCGTTGCGCATTCGCCGCACAGGCACTTGCCGTATTTCTTTTTGGTGTATGCTGCGACCTGATCTGGGGTCATTCCGCCGGCTCCGGGTATATCCTTTCCGCAGCTCTCGCATTTCGGCAGGCTTCCCTGCTTCGGCTGCACCGGTACCTTCGGTCTGATTCTGAGCGCATCGTATACATCTCCGAATGCTCTGACTTTCTCGATTCCGATTGTGACGGCTTTGCCACGGAGTTTTTCGCTGTCTACGGTCTTGTACAGCTTGGCAAGCTGCTTCTTATTGGTGATGTTCAATATCATTCCATTGTATGCTTTGTCTGTCCAGTGGCATACGGTGCAGATCTCTTTCTGCCCTGCTACGGCTACTTCTTCATCGACTATTCTGTCGATCGTCAGTGTGATCTCTCTGTTCGAGCAGTCCTCTAAATCCCAGCTACCGAGATATCCCGGAGCCTGTCCCATTCTCATGATGTTTGCCATTTTTGTTTTACCTCTCTTTTTTGAATTTTCAGTTTTTAATGTGTGTGAATATGTGAGCAATCACATCGACAGTCCAGCCATTTCCCAAAGCATTATATCTGTGACCATCTGCCACCCCGGCGGTGTAATGATCTGGCAGTGTCTGTAGCCTTTCATATTCCAATGGTGTCAGTTTCCTTACCCTTACCATATATCCGCCTTCGACTTTCTCTAGTAGTAGCACTTTCTTTTGCGTATTTCCGCCCCCGCACGTTGTCAAGGTATGTATTTTGAAGTTCGGGTTGAAGATCCTTTTGTGCATATCGTGATTTTTGAAATCCATTATCGCACACACTTGTTTTGTGAGATCAATATTCAGAAGCGGGTTGTCATAGTAGTATTTAGTGTCAACGCTCTTTTCCAGCACATCACCCAGCACTGCGGTTGATTTCTTGTATTCCAACAGCACAGGAATGTTTGTCCAATAATACCGTGGACGTTCTTGCGCTGAAAAATCACCGCTGTCAATGAATATCGGTTCGCATCCGAGCAATTCGGATATGGCTTGTTTGCTTTCTTCGTTCATACTCGCCACGTTTTCAAACAGGAACCATTTTGGTTGCATTTCTTCCTTTGCCCGGACGTACTCGAAGAACAGTTTGCTTTTTCCGTCAAGATGCTGTCTTGTTTTGCTCTGCACGATGCTTAATGACTGGCACGGACTTCCGCCTATTAGACAGTCAAAACCTTGATACTGTGTAAAATCCGCCGTTGTGACATCTCCGCAATGTTCAATTTGCGGAAAGTTCTTTTTGCTGATCTTGATCGCATTCGGTTCTATCTCATACGCAACATATCTTTCGACCGGAATACCTGCTCGTTCAAGCGCAACCATTCCGCAGGATATGCCGTCAAATAGACTTAATACTTTCATTTCTCTTTCTCCTTATTCTATGTAGTCATCAGTGCGTTTTCTGTGGTTATCTACAAGACACTGCGGGCATAGCAGCTCGCCGTTGAACTCAAAGCACGCTTCACTTTGTATCGGGTATTCGCACTCGCAGCATTTCGGAAGCCTGTCCAGCTCTCTTTGCTTTCGTGCTTCGTGCTGCTCGAATAGGTCATTATAATCCGGTATATACAACTTTCTTGCACCCCCTTGCTATGGTTGGGATAAGTGACCGCACCGGATATAATGAATGGGGTGCGAATGGCGGTAGCGGTCGAATTTCCTTCAATAAGAATATGTATTGCCAAGCTTCATATGATGTGTCGAAGATGCTGACCTTGTAGCCCTCATCGACATACCATTTACCGCCCTCACTTCGCAGTTTCATTGCGTGTTTCCTCATCATTTTGCTTTTACTCCTTTCAGCAGATTCTCTGCTGCCTTCTGGATGTTCTTCATCCTGTGGCTTCTTTCTTCGTGTGTCAGCTCCGGGATATGTATTCGAGCGATCATTCCGGGGAAGGTCATCACCCTCACCTCTTTGTATGTATCGTGTTGCTTCATTTCATCAGTCCTTTCGCCTTTGCTCCTTTCTATCAATGTATTCAGTGTCTGCTCGTCCTGATGTTATGTGTCCTTTTTAGACACTAACAGGCAAAAAAACACGCAATCAGCTGCTTGTCTGTCATCTTGTAACGGACTGCGATTGCTTTGATTTCGCCCTGCTTGAACTGTGCGCCGTTCCTTTCGTTTACCTTATCGGATACGGTTCCCGGTGTAAGCCCTAGGAATTCTCCAAGGCTCTTGTAATTATCACCGTGCAGTGTCATCAGGCTTCTCAGCATCTGTTTGTTCATTTTGTCACCCCCTTTTTATTTATTTGTATCTTTTTTGGACACTTCGTGGCAAAAAAGAGAAGCAAGGCTTCATTCTGTCCTTTTCGCTTCATTTTGTGTCTTTTTAAGACACCATCATTATAGCGGATTTTTTCGTGTTTGTCAATACTTTTTTCTGATTTTTTTCGGAAAAATCTTGATTTTTAGGACACTTTGGTGTATAATTAGGACATCTTTACTAGGAAGGGGGCTAATAAATTGGATATAGGTGAGAAAATCCGGCAGGCAAGGCTCTCCAAGGGAATGACGCAGGAAGAGTTGGGGTCTATCCTTGGTGTGCAGAAGTCTGCAATTGCCAAATATGAAAATGGGCGGGTTGTAAATATAAAACGAAGCACTCTGAAGAAGATATCTGACATTCTTAATATACCCCCATTTGAATTGATTTTCGATGAAGAACAACGCAAAATGCAAAAAAAGAACGATGACCTTTCGGACATCGTTGTAAGAATGCGAACTGATAATGAATTTTTGTCTGCGGTTAAAGGGCTAAACCAATTAACTCCGGTGCAACTTGCAAGTATCATGCAGGTTGTAAATGCGTTTCCGAAGGACTGATCTGCAATTCAACGCTCTTTTTTAGAAGCTGATAAATGAAATCTAATAGGTCAGCATCCGCACAGGGTAATAGGTTGTTAATCTCGGTGATGTACTCTTGTTTCATTGGGCTTCTTCCTTTCATTATCGGGCAAACATTTGTTTGGCTCATTTTCAAAAATTATTGTACTATTTGACAATTTTGTAATCAATCAGTATTTTTTTCCAACAAGATTATATCATAGTTAAATCGCAGAATTTGCTGAATTATGGCGGTTTTCAAGCCTTTCAACAATTCTGGATAAATTATACAATTGTAAACAACGCAAATCAATACCCAAGTTTGTCTATTTAATACCCAAGTTTATCTCCCATACAATGACAAAATTATCAAAAGAAAGGACAACAACATGTGGTTGGATAACCTAAAAGAATTAAAAAAAGTGACAGGAATGTCTGCCAAGCAGATAGCAAGCAAGACAAATTTGCCCGAAAGGACTGTCAACCGTATCTTTTCCGGTGACACGGATAATCCCTACATGGACACACTGCACCGTATTGTCACCGCCCTCGGTGGCTCTCTTGATGACATCTTTGCCGACACAAAGGTTGTAGTTGCTACCGAAAGCCTTGTAGAAGTCAAGGAGAATGCTGAAGTTGTAGAAGCAGAAAAAGACCTCGCCCTGCGTGAACTAGAAATGCTGAGAGCAAAAAACGATGCCCTAGAAAAAGAAATATCTCTCTTAAAAGAAAGGCTTCAGCACAAAGAAGAACTGCTTGCTGTTTATAACTACTTTACAAAAACAAGAGCAACAGAATAAAAAAATGATATTTTAATAAGGAGAGGGGTTATGATTACCTTAAACACGAAAGTAAAAGAAAGAATTACGAAGGGCTTGAGAAAGTTTCAGCCGGTTCTGCGGAAAGCGCAAGCTGCCGACCTTAACGAGAGTGACACCGTCACCATCATCACCGACATGCTATGCGAAATCTTCGGTTATGATAAGTATGAAAATATCACATCCGAGTTTGCTATCAAGAAAACATACTGCGACATTGCCGTCAAGCTGCAGGACAGGCTTCTGTTTCTGATTGAATGCAAAGCCATCGGTCTTGATCTGAAAGAGGACTATATTCGTCAGGCAACCAATTATGCAGCGAATTCTGGCATCTCATGGGTTGTATTGACTAACGGCATAACGTGGAAAGTGTACCATATGAATTTCGGTACTGCGGTGGATAAGGATTTGGTCTATGAATTCGATATCACAGAATTGAGCGCAAAAAAACAAGGCGATTTGGAGTTTCTCTATTACCTTTGCATCGAGTCTTTCGCAAAAAACAGCAAGGCAACGCTCGATAGTTTGCGGGCGGAAAAGCAAATTCTCAACCGCTTCATCATCGGGCGTGTGATTTTGTCCGAGGCGGGGCTTGACGGTATTCGCAAATGCTTGCGGCGGCTCTACCCTGATCTGAAGGTGGCAAACGAGCAGCTTTTCGAGATAATCAACAACGAGTGCTTCAAGCGAGAAATCGTGGAAGGCGATTATGCTGACGATGCCCGGAAGGCTATTGCCAAGCAGGAACGGAAAATCACCAAGGCAAAAACAAAAAAAGAGGCAGCAGTGTAATATCTGCTATTTCAAGGGGTTGGTAAAATGTTCAGGTTTAACTATGACGAGCTTTTCTCTCCCGAAGAGCTTATCGTCTATCTGCGGAAGTCCCGGTCAGATGATCCGACACTTTCCGTTGAAGAAGTTTTGGAAAAGCACGAAGCAATGCTTGACGAATGGTGCGAACGCAATCTGGGCGGACTTGTTCCAGAGGAGAATAAATACCGGGAAGTTGTTTCCGGTGAGACCATTGAGGATAGACCGGAAATTCAAAAGGTCTTGAAGAAAATCGAATCACCGAAATACAAGGGTGTGCTGGTGGTTGAAGTTTCCCGTCTTTCCCGTGGTGATTTAGAGGATGCAGGTCGCTTGATCAAGCTGTTCCGGTACACTCACACCTATGTCATCACTCCGCAAAAAACATATGATATCCGGGACGAATATGACCGGGATATGATCGAGCGGGAATTGAAGCGGGGAAACGAGTATCTGGAATATACTAAAAAAATCATGAACAACGGGCGGTTGCTTTCGGTCAGTCAGGGCAACTACATCGGCTCTGTTCCGCCCTACGGCTTTGATAAGACATGGGTGCAGGAAGGCAGGCGCAAATGCCCGACCCTGAAGGAAAACAAGGAGCAGGCGGATGTGGTTCGGATGATATTCGACATGTATGTCAACAAGGATATGGGAAGAACCAGCATCTGCTACGCCCTTGATGATCTGGGTATCAAGCCACCAAAAGGTGAATACTGGTCACCACATGCAATGAAGGATTTGCTTGAAAATGTCCACTATATTGGCAAAGTCAAGTGGAATTGGCGCAAGACCGTCACTATTGTTGAAGACGGGGAAATCATCAAAACGAACCCGAAGTCCAAGGTTGGCGAATATCTGATTTATGACGGCAAGCACGATGGTATCATTTCCGAGGAGCTGTTCAACGCTGCTCGGGCGAAGCAAGGACGGAACCACCGGGCTAAGGCTAAGACGAAGGTCAGGAACCCTCTTGCTGGGCTTGTATTTTGCCGCTGTGGGCGTGCGATGTCACTCCGCTTCTATCGCAAGGACGGCGTTGAGAGATCGGCAGCACGGCTTCTGTGTGACGATCAGGCACGCTGTCATACTGGTTCTTGCTTGTATGACGAGATTATTGACCGGGTGGCTGCCATTCTGGAGCAGTGCATCGAGGATTTTGAACTCCGCATAAAAAACGATGAAGGCGATTCTATTAAGCTCCATGCTCGGTTGATAAAAAATCTTGAAAAGAAAATGAAGGACTTGCAAGCACAGGAACTTTCACAATGGGAAGCTCAGAGCCACCCAGATCCGGCGCAACGTATGCCTGCGGAGATTTTCAAACAGTTGAATGCTAAGCTACTGAAGGAAAAAGAAGAAGTACAACAGGCTTTGTGCAAAGCCTACGAATCTATGCCTGACCCTGTTGATTATGAGGAGAAGCTTTTGAAGTTCAAGGATGCCCTGTCTGCCCTGCGTGACCCCGATGTGGATGCTCAACGAAAAAACAGGCTACTGAAAGCCTGCATTGAGCGCATCGATTACAACCGGGAAAAACCGGAGCGGATAAAAAGCCAGCAAGTGCGCTACTATGACAAGGAGCAGAAAAAAACCCGCTACAAGTCAACGCTCAGCACGGGCGGCAATTGGACAAATCCACCGATTGAACTTGATGTTAAATTAAAGGTATAGTTTTTACTGTACCTTTCATTTCCATCATTAATGAACCTGTTCGTTGGTTCATCTATGTTGGATATAACAGAACAAAGGTGGTGAACCACGATGAACGCATTGGGACGGCTGGAACAGCTCCTTCTCTCCGGGGAGATTACCGAGGCAGAATACCGGGAGCGCAAGACTACCTATGTTGAGACGATCCTTGAATTGTATATCAAGGGTATCATCAGCAAGGAGCAGATGCAGGAAAAATTGAACCAATAGCACCTATGCCACCGGGCTTTCCGGTGGTTTTTCTTGTTAACAATTCGTTAACAGTTAAGTATCAAAACTAACATCATTACCCACCGGGGGTATGGTAATATACAAGTGTCCTCGGGCAGAGAGTATACAAGATTCCTACAGCGTGACAATGTGTCGAACGTGCGGGTCAGGGAAAAATCTTTAGACGACCATCCCTAAGAAAAGGCGAACCGAGGACAACCAAATAAAATTTGAAAAGGACACAA
>JAZOWR010000071.1:0-12700 GCA_045659345.1 Ructibacterium sp. | reverse complement strand
TGGAGAATCTGAAAAAGCGAGTCGGGAATCTGCTTGCTGTTAAGAGCGTTGTCACTCTGGCTCTGACAGCCGTGTTCGCTTATCTGTCTGTTGTGGGTAAGATTAGCCAGGAGTTTATGATGGTCTATACCGTCGTAATCTCTTTCTACTTCGGTACTCAGACGCAGAAAATCAGCGATGCGGTTAGTAAAGGTGGTGTGGAGGAATGAACCTCCAGAAGTGCTACCTAACCAACAACGAGTGTTATAAAACGAAGAAAACCATCAAACCCGTAGGTGTGATGGTTCATTCGACCGGAGCAAACAATCCTACTCTGAAACGCTATGTGCAGCCTAACGACGGAAAACTGGGCGATAATCGTTATAGGAACGATTGGAACCGCTCTGGTTTGAATGTCTGCGTCCATGCTTTCATCGGTAAACTCCAGGACGGATCGGTGGCTACTTACCAAACCCTCCCCTGGGATCACCGTGGATGGCATTCGGGTAGAGGCAACAAGGGTTCTGCCAACGATACGCATATCTCTTTTGAGATTTGCGAGGATGGTCTGGCGGATAGGCAGTATTTCAATGCCGTGTACAAAGAAGCCGTAGAGCTTACTGCGATGCTGTGCAAGGAATACAAACTTAATCCTCTGGCTGACGGCGTTGTAATCTGCCACAGCGAGGGATACAAACGGGGTATCGCCAGTAACCATGCCGATGTGATGCACTGGTTCTCTAAGCACGGCAAGGATATGGACGATTTCAGAGCCGATGTGGCGAAACTCGTTGGTACTACGAAAAAACCTACCCCCTCCCCTGCTCCCGATCCTTATAGGGTTAGGGTCACGCTGAGTCCGTTGAATATCCGTAAGGGGCCGAGTGCAAGCACTACGCTGATGGGTCTGATTCGGGATAAGGGTGTCTATACCATTGTGGAAACCCAGAACGGTTGGGGTAAATTGAAGTCCGGTGCTGGGTGGATCAACCTCTACTACACTAAGAAAATGTAAAGTTATCCACATTTGGTATTGCAATTGTGAAAACTCTGTGCTATATTATGCACAGAAAACAGAAAAAGACCCCCGGCTGGAACCGAGAGTCTTTTTAGAATAAGTAACATCCGCAAAGGTGCTGGAAACACGATTGCGGAACTTAGAAGTTGTTGGCCCAACTTCGCAGCGCCCTTGCGCACATGACTTATTCTGCCCCTATTATAGTGGCAGCATACCTCTGTGTCAAGTGTTTGTGAAGAAAAATTTACGATTTGACTCAAATTGTAAAAGCCATCAACCTCTAAGGGTTGGTGGCTTTTTCTGTTTCTGTTTTACTCGCACATCTTGCCGGATCGTCTGAGTAAAGCACCTTATTTTAGACACGCAGTACCACTTTTTCAAAAAGTTGGTTACTGGGGGTCTGGTTTGTTACACCCTTTTTCGGGAGTTGCGTTCTTATATTATCGCAATTTTCGGGAAAAATCAATACCCAATTTCATACAAAGAGGACGGTACTCTCCCACCAAGACAACCTCTATAAAAAATGTTGGTTTAGGTCGCCGAAGTGTAGTGGGGGTTGAAGGAATCTCGGTGGGCTGTGTATACCTCTCTCTACATTAGCAGCCTATCGTCAGCACGGCTGACAGCACCGTGCCAAAATAATATGCTATGCGGAGGAAGTCGCTTAACGGCGACCAGGGGCGTTACTCCCTGATCCAGAGTGGTACCTCAGCTTAGTCGGTTGGATGGATTTACCGACGCCCTACCTTAAAGGACGGTAGGAATGGCTGTTGAAGAACGAGAGAGGCAACCAAACTATACGGCTCGTCCCAAGAGCAGGGCTGTTGACAAAGGTTGGTTTTCTCCCGTTCCGACGGGAGAACTCTGCCCTCCTACCGGTCTGAACCCAGTGCATGATTGTGACGGTCTACCGAAACACTTGTCAAGTAAAAAATAAAAATACTTCTCTTAAAGGGCAGTGAAACGAAGGCGCAGATCGGAGGGATAGGGTGAGCCAGGTTTGGAGGGGTCAGGTGTGTGAATCTGTGATTTGCACACCGATTACCCCGAAAACCGAAAGTAGAATGCCCCGACCGGCTGCGTGGATAATCTGTGTAAGGGTTTCTGTAAGAAAATCTATAAGAGATTATAACAGATTTTATAGAAGAATCAATATAACAAAATGTACAAGAATTTATATTTCAATTTGTGTAATATTTTATATTGCATTTTCTGAAATATTCTATATAATAAGATATGTAATATGCTCTATAAGAAAACATATAATATTATATAGGAGGGTTTCCCAATGAAAGTTGTAGCAGTAGGCACTTTGAAGGGTGGAACAGGAAAGACAACAGTTCTTTTTAATGTGGCTGGTGTACTGGCAGAGGAGAAGAAAGTTCTGTTGATTGACCTTGACCCCCAGTGCAACATGAGCGGTTCGTGCGGAGTGAATGTGGCTCGTCGTGACCGCCGTTCAAGCAAAGATATTTTTGACCAGAATGAGGATTTCGCACCGGAGCATCTGGTGGTGAAAGCACCAATCGAGGAGCTACCGAACCTTGACTTGATTCCGAGCCATATGCTTATGACGGCAGTAGAGTTTTTCATGGTCAACCGTGCGGCTCGTGAAAAAGTTCTGGAAAATTACATCGAGGATCACCGCAAGTGGTTTGAGCAGTATGACTACGTTCTGATTGTCACGAACCCGTCTATGGGCATCGTGAACCAGAACGCTTTCAACGCAGCCGAGAGTGTTATACTTGTAACCGATGTTGGCGAAGATGGTATTATGGGCGTTGAGTTGTTCTCCTATCTGTGGGAGGGAGTTCGTAAACAGCTCCGCAAACCAGACAACATCCAGGCGCTGATTATCAATAATGCTGTCCGTCGCATGAATCTGACTAAGGAACTCACAGAGTATTGCCAGGACGATGAGGAACTGGTTAAGCTGTTGGTGGACGATCTGATTTACAGCAAGTCTATCTACAAGGATGCTCGTATGACTCACAAGCCGGTGAATGTTTTGGAAGATAAGAAAAAGGCTACCTCAATCAAAGAGGCCACACAGGACATTCGCAATGTAGTGAATGCTTTAGTAGAAAGAGGTGTATTTTGATGGGGAACAGATTCAAGACCAACCACGATGCCGTAGATTTTACTGATCCTGCCGCCCTAACGGTTGTTCCAGCCGAGGTTAAAACCGATGAGGAAGAACCAGTAGCACCGGCACAGCAACCGAACGACATTCTGGCTGACCTCACTCCAGAGGTAAAGCCGAAAGCGAAAAGCTACGGTTTCTACCTGGACGATGATGTAGTGAAGGCTCTGGATCGTCTGGCGAAAGCGAAGCGATCCAACCGAAGTAAGCTGCTTAACACCTTGCTCCGCAAATTACTTTTAGAAGAATAATAAATTCAGCCCCTTCCGGTGAGAACCGGAGGGGGCTGTTTTTATTTGTAAGTGCGAACGAACTCATTCAAATCAATACCCAACAGCCTACACACTTTCAGAGCCATGTCCAAGTCAATGACACGCTGACCCTTTTCCAAGTAGCAGTAGTATGGTTGGCTAATTCCGAGTTTATCGGCTACCTCCCATTGCTGCAAGCCTTTTCTCTCTCTGGCCTTAGTCATTGTATTACCGAAGGCGAGGGAGCATTTCTTCTTATCGCTTACCACAAATAACCCTCCTTTACGATATCGTAACAAAAATAATATTGGTTTTTATAACAAAACTGCCCCAAGAATTTCGCAATTATGACGAAACTTTCAATTATCGAAACTTTTTGTTGACTTCACCTAATCATTAAATTATCTTAAAATAACAAATAGTGATTTTTTGGAGGCAACTATATGGGTAAAAAGTTTCGTTGTATCTATCCCAATCTACTGAATAAGCTGACCGAGCGTAGTCTTTCTTACCGTGATTTGGCTCGGATCGCCGATGTCAGCGAGTTGGGAATTTACCGCAGAATCACTGGTATTACTGAGTTTAAGCTGCCTGAAGTGGTGGCTATTTGTCAGTTCCTCGACGAGTCTGATGCGGAAAAGCTGTTCCAGCGGAATAATATTCCAATAAACGATTTATAATTTGATACTATATCGTAATTATTGGAAATGTCAAGAATAATCGAAAAAATGGAGGAATACTTATGTGTGAAATTTGTAGACGCAACCCGTGTGTAGGAGGTTGCCCAAATGCACCCGAACCTCCGATGGTGTTTGTTTGTTCGGGTTGCGGTAAAGGAATTTACGAGGGCGATTCGTACTGGGATTTCTTCCCCGAACAGTTATGTGAGGATTGCCTGGATGCAAGCAAGAAGGTGGCTGAGTATGATCCTTACTGATAGTAACTACTACGGCAGCGAGGCTAACTGGCGATACATGAGTGTTTCCCAGTACAAGCAGTTCCAGAAATGCGAAGCGGCTGCTATGGCACAGCTCAAAGGTGAGTGGGAGCAACCCAAAACCACCGCACTCCTTGTAGGCAGCTATGTGGATGCCTGGTTTGAGGGTACTCTGGATGAGTTCAAAGAGAAGAACCCAGAGATTTTCAAACGGGACGGTACCCTGAAAGCCGACTACATTATGGCAGACCAGATTATCGGACGGGTACAGCAAGATAATCTGTTCATGGAGTATATGAGCGGTAAGAAACAGGAAGTCCGTACTGCGGAACTGTTCGGCTGTGAGTGGAAAATCAAAATCGACAGCTTGCTACCGGACAAGATCGTAGACCTAAAGGTCATGCGTTCAATGGAGCGAATCATGGGAAAGAGTTTCATTGAGCAGTGGGGCTATGACCTCCAGATGGCTGTGTACAGCGCCGTTGAGGGGTCTGGGTTGGATACCTATTTGGCTGTCGTGACCAAGCAAGAACCGCCCGATATCGAGGTAATACATATTCCTAAATGGCGACGAGAGGAGCTATTGGAGGAAATCAGTGCGAGAATGCCTCGTATCCTAAAAGTGAAGTCCGGTGAAGTTGAGCCGGAACGATGCGGAGTATGCCCGTATTGCAGACACACCAAGAAGCTGAGTGAGCCTATCGATTTCGATATGGTTGGTTTCTCAGAACAGGAGAAAAAGGCAATACTGGGTGTAAATTTTTGACCCTAATATAACAAATAGTGATTTTTAGGAGGAAAAAAGTATGTCAGTAGCAATGATTTGGGGTAGCCCTGGTAGCGGTAAGACCGTAGCAGCCACGGCACCGACTAAGGAGAAAATTCTCTTGCTGTGTAGTGATAACAGCTCGGTGGTTCTGAATATGTTCGACCGAAAGAATGTGACCGTGGAGAAGGTTGAGCATTGGATTGATCCCGGCGACGGAAAGAACTACTTCACTAAGCAGTTCGAAACCGCTCTGGCGTCCGGTAAGTACACCCTCATCGTAGTGGACAACCTTACCGATCTGAAAGAAATGGCTCTGCTTGAAATCGAGGAGCAGGGAAAGATTAAGGATATCCGCCAGGTATACCAGGCTGTTTACATGGCAATCAAGCGCCTCACTCGTATGGCTGCGAACGCTAAGTGTCATGTGACCTTTACTGCATGGGACGATGCCGAGGAGATTGTTCGCCAGGATGGCACTCTGGCTCTGCGTCAGTACCCCAACCTGCCTAAGAAGATTCTGCCCCAGGTACTCGGTCTGTGCAACATCGTAGGCCAGATGGCTAAGGCTCCTAACAAGGAAGGCAAAATGACATGGTTCCTCATCACCGAGGACAGCGAAACCCGTTATGGCTGTAAGGATCAGCTTTGCGGTCGCAAATCTCTGATGCCTGAGAATCTCTACGAAATGGGAGGAACTGCGAAGTGAGTATTTCGAAATACGGGAACGGTGGAGTTGAACTCCCTCTTGATCGGTATGACGAGTTGCTTCACAAAGAAGCTAAACTCCAGAGCATCCTCCGTTTTGCGGAGAACGGCACCGTGGTTGCATCCAACACTATCTGGGCCATCGTCGGTACGGAGGAACGCAAGGAATGAAAGAGCGTTTCTGCGAGTTGTACACCCAGTACATCAAGCGTCCTGGTGCTGACAAGCTGTTTGAATGGATAGACAACAGCGATTTCTTCACCGCTCCTGCCAGTACCAGATTTCACGGCGACCACGAGGGCGGTCTGTGTGAGCATTCCGTTCATGTGTGGGAGGAGCTGGTACGGCTGTTGAAAGCCTACCCCGAAGTGAAGGTGTCCGGTGAAACGGCAGCCATCGTATCTCTGCTCCATGATCTCTGCAAAATCGGTTGCTACAAAATCGAAATGCGGAACAAAAAGGAGAACGGAGTGTGGCGATCCGTACCGTTCTACACCTTCAGCGAGGATTTCTGCTACGGCGGTCACGGTGCTAAATCCGTGTTCCTCGTTCAGCAGTTCATGGAACTGACACCGGAGGAGGCTGTGGCGATTAACTGCCACATGGGTTTCGCAGACCGTAGTCCCGGCGATTACAGCCTGGGTGCTGCGTTTGAGAAGTACCCTCTGGCATGGCTCGTCCATGTGGCTGATGAGAGTGCCACATACATGAGGGAGGCTAAGTAATGAACGATTTTGTTGTAGCAATCAGAGCGCTCGGTGAAGCCGCTGGATTGCTCTACAAGGAATTGCTCAACCAAGGATTCACCAGAGAAGAAGCAATTCGTCTGGTTCAAACCTATATCACAGCAACATTAACTCAACCTAAACGAAACAAGGAGGACAACTAACAATGGCAATTAACTGGAACTACGATCCCTCTCAGTATGAGGAAAAGAATTTTGAAATCATCCCTGTGGGTGATTACCGCGCCAGAATCTCCGACGTAGTGGAGAAAACCTTTAACTCTGGCAACCAGGGTTATGAGATTACTCTGGACATCAACGGCTACAACAGCAAGATGTGGTTCTACCTCGTTCTTGACCCTCAGAACGCCGCTCAGACCAACCAGCGTATCGGCGATTTCTTCAACAGTTCCGGTATCACAAGCCCTGCTTTGGGTACTGGCAAGCAGTGGGTCGGCATGATGGGTGCTGTCCGCATCAAGCATGAGGAGTACAAGGGCGAGAACCGTGCCAAGATTGCCTATGTTCTGGCTAAGAGCCGTCAGGACAAACTGGAACCCTGGAAGAACACTACCGGTGCTACTCCTACCGCAGCTCCCGTTGCTCAGGTCGAAATCCCCTCTGATCTGCCCTTCGATATGTGAGGGGTGTCGATGAAAAAAGACCTGCTTGATATCTATGAAGATATCACATTTCTGGATGCCGTCGATTCTGATGTAAAGCGAGATAACGCAAATGTCAACGGCGACACAGCGATGGGTGTGATGCTCAAATATGGTACCGAAGGCTCCAAATACTTTTATGAGGAGCGTGTACTGAAACCTGAGCATTCCAAAGCACACCGGGAGGGATACATCCATATCCACGATTTGGATTTCTATACTCTGACCACCACTTGTTGTCAGATTGACCTCCTGAAGCTGTTTAAGGGTGGTTTCTCTACCGGTCACGGTCATTTGAGAGAGCCGAATGACATTAGTTCTTATGCTGCTCTGGCGTGTATCGCCATCCAGAGTAATCAGAACGACCAACACGGTGGTCAGGCCATCGTAAATTTCGACCGTGGTATGGCTCCTGGTGTAGCGAAAACATTCCGTCGTAACTACACCAAGAATCTGGCTAAGGCTCTGATGTTCACCTACGGTGTGGATGATCCCGAAGAAAAGCTGAAAGAGATTCGCTGTGACATCGAGAACACTCAAAAGTGTTGGCCTCGTCTGGGTGATTCTGAGGTGTATCTGAAGGCAGAATGGGATTATCTGGTTGACCTCTACGGTTACGAGAGCGGTATTCGTCAGCTCCAGGAGTCAGCACTTCGGCTTGCTGAAAAGGAAACCGACCGAGCAACCTATCAGGCGATGGAGGCTTTCATTCACAACCTGAACACCATGCACTCCCGTGCCGGTGCCCAGACTCCGTTCTCCAGTATTAACTATGGTACTGATACCTCTCCAGAGGGTCGTATGGTTATGAAAAATATCTTGTTGGCTACCGAAGCTGGTCTGGGTGATGCCGAAACTCCTATTTTCCCGATTCAGATTTTCCGAGTCAAGGAAGGTATCAACTACAACGAAACCGACCCGAACTACGATTTGTTCCGTCTGGCCTGTCGTTGTAGTGCGAAGCGTCTGTTCCCAAACTTCAGCTTTATGGATGCTCCTTTCAACCTCCAGTATTACGATCCTGAGCGTCCTGAAACTGAGATTGCTTACATGGGATGCAGAACCAGAGTAATCGGTAATGTCCACGATAGGAACCGTGAGCAATGCAATCAGCGAGGCAATCTGAGTTTCACATCCATCAATCTCCCTCGTCTGGCTATTGAGGCTAAGGGCGATATCGCTAAGTTCAATGAGAAGCTGGATGAAATGATTGATTTGTGCATTGACCAGTTGCTCCACCGATTTGAGATTCAGTGTAGCAAGAAGGTTTACAATATGCCTTTCTTGATGGGACAGGGTGTGTGGTTGGATTCTGAAAAGTTGGCCTGGGATGATGAGGTTCGTGAGGTTCTGAAACACGGCACTCTCTCTGTCGGTTTCATCGGTCTGGCTGAAACTCTGGTAGCTCTGATCGGCAAACACCACGGCGAGAGCGAAGATGCTCAGGCTTTGGGTCTGGAGATTATCCGCCACATGAGAAAGAAGCTGGATGATGAGAGTGCGAAGCGTGGGTTGAATCTCACTCTACTGGCTACTCCTGCTGAGGGTCTGTCTGGTCGATTCGTCCGCATGGATAAGGAACGCTATGGTGAGATTCCTGGGGTTACTGACCGTGAGTATTACACCAACAGTTTCCACATCCCCGTCTACTACGAGTGTGAGGTGTTCACTAAGATTGATTTGGAGGCACCTTACCATGCTCTGACTAACGCTGGCCATATCAGCTACATCGAGTTTGACGGCGATCTGGTGAAGAATCTGGATGCGTTTGAAGCCACCATTCGATACATGAAAGAGGCTGGTGTCGGCTACGGCAGCGTGAACCACCCGTTAGACCGTGACCCCGTTTGTGGATTTAGCGGTGTTATCTACTCCGAGTGTCCTAAGTGTGGTCGCAAAGAGAGCGATGGGGACATTCCTTTTGAGCGCATCCGTCGTATCACCGGTTATCTGGTTGGCACGATGAATCGTTGGAATAATGCCAAACGAGCTGAGGAACGTGATCGTGTTAAGCATGGCCTCAGTACGGTGGTGACAACGGATGCTCCGTGATTACCAACAAGACCTATACCAAAAGACGGTGGAAGCCTTCAAGCAAGGTTTCCGCCGTCCCCTGGTGGTTGCTCCCTGTGGTGCTGGTAAATCGTATCTGTTCGCAGAAATGATTCGCCGCACCAAAGGGGAGGTTCTGGTGCTGACCCACCGACAGGAGTTGAAACAGCAGCATGAGAAGCTGTTTCAATCGTTGGGGATTACAAACGTCCGAGTGGCGATGATCCTCACCGAAGCGAACCGGTTGAATCGCTACCAGAAACCACCTCTGATTGTTACGGACGAGGCTCATTTGAGCCGGTCGAACTCCTGGAGCAAAGTCATTCAACACTACGATACATACACGGTGGGTTTCACAGCTACACCGGTTCGGTTGGACGGCAAACCTCTGGGTGACATCTATGACACGCTGATTACCGGCGTAGAAGCAAGGTGGTTGATTGACCATGAACACCTGGCACCGTATGAATACTATGCCCCCGTTGCGGTCGATACCGAGGGGCTACCGAGCAGGGCAGGGGATTTTGAAATCCTGTCGCTCGACAAACTTATGTGCAACAGCGCCGTTTACAGCGATGTGCTACAAAGCTGGAGGCGTCTGGCGGATTGTCAGAAATCAATCGCATACTGCGTAAGCGTCCGTCATGCCACGGAAACGGCTCAGGCTTTCCGAGAGATCGGCGTTGCTGCCGTGGTCATTCACGGTGGAACACCGGAGAAGCAGCGAGTCAAAATCATGGATGATTTCCGACAGGGCAAAATCACCGTTCTCTGCAATGTCGGAATAATCAGTGAAGGCGTCAGCATCGACGATGTGACCTGCTGTTTGCTCCTCCGTCCTACGGAGAGTCTGGCTCTTTACTGGCAACAGGCGATGCGATGTATGCGATACCAACCGGGTAAGGTGGCCACGATCATTGATTGCGTGGGAAATTACACCCGTAATCCGATGCCTGGTGAACCCGTGGAATGGACACTCACACAGAAACTCTCTAAGAGAAGCTGTATGAATAGCTGTGGCAATTTCTATATCAGAGTATGTAAGAAATGCTATAAGACATTCAAGACGGCTGATGTGTGTCCGTACTGCGGTGAACCGTACCCGTTACATCCCCGTGAGATAAAGGCTCACGAGGATATTGAGTTGGCTCGGATCACCGCTGAGGAGGCGGAGGCTGTCGCTAAGAGAAAAGAGCAAATGCGACGGGAAGTGAACCGAGCCAGAACCTACCCTGAGTTGATGAAGATTGCCCGTGAGAGGGGCTATTCACAAGGCTGGGTGTATCAAATGATGAGAGCGAGGAGCAGAAAATGAAAACAATCGTGTCATTTAGTGGCGGTAAGGATAGCACCTGGATGCTACTTGAAATGATTCGCAGAGGAGAGCATATCGACGAGGTTGTTTTCTTTGACACCGGATGGGAATTTCCGCAAATGCTTCTCCATGTGGAAAAAATCAAAAACCTTGTTGAAGAACGAGGAATTGCGTTTACTACCCTTCATCCAGAAACCTCGTTTGATTGGAATATGTTCGAACGTCCGGTGAAGGGTGGACACCACCTGGGTTATAGTTGGTGTGGTCTAAAGGGTTGCCGATGGGGAACAGCGATAAAAACACAAACCATCGACAAACACTTCAAAAGTGAGCCAGAACATATTCAATGTGTCGGGATTGCTGCTGATGAAGTGAATCGTGTCAAGAATGATCCAACAAAACGGTATCCGTTGGTTGAATGGGGTATTACCGAGGCCGAGTGTTTGGCTGGTTGTTATGCTGCTGGCTACGATTGGGGTGGCTTATATAACCATCTGGATCGTGTTTCGTGTAAGTTTTGTGGTTTGAAAAATCTCAAAGAACTCCGAAACATCTACTTCAACATTCCCGAAGTGTGGGATGAGTTGCGTGATTACCAACGTCGCACCGACAGACCTTACCGCAACGACGGATCGACGATTTTCGATTTGGAAAAGCGTTTTGAATTGGAGCGAGAGTTTGAGTCACAAGACAAATCTATTCGCAATCGAGAGTTTTTCGACGAATTGAGAGCGAGGGGCAAACGATGAATCCTGAAACCATACTGCAAAACAAAATCATTGTAGCCCTCTGTCAGCATGGCTGCATGGCTTTCAATCACACGGTAGGCCAGTTCTACACGAAATATGGCGGAACCGTGAACATCGGCCACCACGGCGAAGCCGATATCTGGGGACACCGTGGTAAAGACGGTCGAGCATTCTACATCGAAGTCAAACTCCCTGGGGAGAACCCCAGACCAGACCAGGTGCAGTTTCTGGAGGCGATGGCTAACAGCGGTGCCTTGTCGGGAGTGGCTCGTTCGATAGAGGATGCAATCAACATTGTGGAGGAACGAAACCATGTACACATTAGGTAGTCTTTTTGACGGCTCAGGCGGATTTCCGCTTGCCGGTAGTCTGTGCGGAATAAAACCCGTTTGGGCATCGGAGGTTGAGCCTTATCCCATTGCCGTGACCCGAAGCAGATTCCCCGATATGCTCCATCTGGGAGATATCAGCAAAATCAACGGTGCGGAGGTTCCTCCCGTTGACATTATTACTTTCGGTAGTCCGTGCCAAGACCTTTCTATCGCTGGTCGTCGTGCTGGCTTGAAGCACGAGGACAACGGCGATGAGGAAACCACTCGCAGCGGTCTGTTCATGGAGGCTGTGAGAATTGCAAAAGAAATGAGAAAAGCAACCAACGGCAAGTATCCCCGTTTCATGCTGTGGGAGAACGTGCCTGGTGCATTTTCATCCAACAAAGGAGCTGATTTTCGTGTCGTACTTGAAGAACTTATTAGAATCGTCGAAGCGGACGCCGTTATGCCTCCTGTTCCAAAAGCAGGATGGGCCTACGCAGACAGTTACCGTGGAAACGGATGGAGCCTTGCTTACCGAGTTTTCGATGCTCAATACTGGGGAGTCCCCCAACGTCGCCGTCGAATCCACCTTGTCCTCGATCTTAGAGGTGAACGCGCCCGAGAAATACTATTTGAGCGCGAAGGCTTGCGAGGGTATTTTGCGGAGAGCGGAGAAGCGAGGGAAGCAGTTACCCGAAATGCTGATGATTGCTCTGCAACAGCAAATCGAGAGGGAGAGTGCGTAACCTTTGAACCCGGCATCGCCGCCAGAGAGGGCGGTCACATCTACGAGGGTGTGAGCGGAACCCTCAGAGCGAAGATGGGCGACAATCAGATGGCGGTCGCTTACAGCGTCCAAGACCGTGCCGGTTGCCCTGGTGGCGGTAAGGGTATGTTGGTTCAGGAGAACCGTGCTACCTCTCTGAGAACGGCGAACTACCAGTATATTTTCCAACCCGTTGTTTACGAAAGTCACCCGATGGACAGCCGTATCAAGGAATTGACGGACGATATCAGCCCGACCGTTTCCGTTAAGTGGCATAAGGGTGCTGCGGATACTCCTCTGGTCGTTGAGGCAGGTG
>JAZOWR010000070.1:0-1675 GCA_045659345.1 Ructibacterium sp. | reverse complement strand
GCATTTCTGAGGAATCTGATGCGGTTGCAATTATTGTATCAGAAGAAACCGGAAAAATTTCGGTTGCTTATCATGGCGTGTTGGAAACCGGATTCTATGAAGATTCATTGCGTGAAAGGATTGTTGAACTGTTAAGTTCTTCCGTTTTGACGAAGAATAACTCCGAGGCAAAATTTGATTGGAGAGCCATCGTGAAAAGGGGGAAGAATGAATGAAGAAACTGTTTGAAAGCGACAGATTGCTGAAGGTGACCTCGGTTGTTATCGCTATCGTCCTCTGGCTGTATATTTTTATCATTCTTGACCCAACACAGGAAGTGAGTGTTCGGGATCTTCCCATTGAATTCGTCGGTCAGGAACAGCTTCATGCAAATGGTCTAAGCGTAGTGAGCGAATCAGACACAGTGATGACCATTAAGGTAAAAGGCAGCCGAAAGCGGATGGGTAAGAACAATATGAAATCCATTATTGCAAAGGTGGATGTTTCTTCGGTTATGAGTAAGGGAACCGCAAGTCTGCCTGTAGATGTGATTGTTCCTTTTGAGAATATGGGAATTACATCGCAGGACCCTTATACCGTGGATGTAAAGGTGGAGCATTTAAAAGAGAAGAACATTCCGATTGAAGTGGAAACTGAGGGTTCTCTGGCAGAAGACTATATGGCAGGACCCATTTATACCGATGCAGAAACCGTAACCATAAAAGGCCCTGAGTCGCTTGTTGATAAAATTG
Organism: Ructibacterium sp.; assembly: GCA_045659345.1. Classification (GTDB taxonomy): domain Bacteria; phylum Bacillota; class Clostridia; order Monoglobales; family Monoglobaceae; genus Ructibacterium. The sequence continues at coordinate 944 of JAZOWR010000070.1, read as the reverse complement.
CCCGTGCGGCAGTTGTGCTCAATTACGGCGGAGCCGATGTGGATATTGATAAAGAACTACCCATTCGTCTGTATGGAAACGATGGCAAGGAGATTGTTTCTATTGATGCAATCCTAGGTCGTATTCAAAAAGATATAGACCGAACCATCGTGCATTGTGTTGTAGTAAAACTTAAACGGGTTGAGATTGACCCTGTCTTTGGAGGATTTGCAGATCAGGAGATGAAGCCGGAGTTTCCCTACAAGCTTAATGTGGAAACCATACTGATCTACGGAGACGAGCAGATAACCTCAAAGGTTAAGAAGATTCAAACGGAGCCTATCTCAATAGATAAACTTACCAGCAACGAAAAGGTAAAGGCGAAACTGGTGATTCCGGACGGAGTTAAGGTGCTTCGGGACATTGCCGAGGTAGAGGTGACCTTGCTGGAGAAAAAGTAGAAAATAGGTGATTTGATGAAAGTGTTGATTCATGCAATCAAAATGCCGATTATGCACACATTTCAAGATGTCATTGAGGCCGCACAAGCAATTGTGCGGCTCCGTTCTGTTATGGCAAAGGATTTTAGGATTTATAAACAGTCCATTGATGCAAGAAAAAAGAACGATATTCATTATGTGTATACGGTGGCAGCCAGTGTGCCTGACGGAACCGTCTGCGATGGTAAGGTGATCTGCCCACTGGATGAGGGAGAAACCTTTGAGATACCGCAAAAGGTTCTAAAGGAGCGTCCGGTTGTAATCGGAATGGGACCCTGTGGACTTTTTGCGGCGTATGTACTTGCTAAATCCGGCAATCCCCCTCTGGTACTGGAGCGTGGTGAACCGGTGGAGGAGCGTACAAAAACGGATGCGGCGTTTTGGTCGGGTGGAAAACTTAATAAAAACTCCAATATTCAATTTGGAGAGGGCGGAGCTGGAACCTTTTCTGATGAAAAACTTAAT